>NZ_JBQIKP010000001.1:0-253723 GCF_056796775.1 Schaedlerella sp. | reverse complement strand
GAGATATGTTGTTTGTGGAAAAGCTTGGTATAAAACTTCGAGGATAGTCGGATTTTAGTAACGATTGATTCGAGTCTTTATTATCCGGGTTTTAGGTTATAAAAGAAAAGGAGAATTGATTATGAAAAAGAAAGTGATCGTAGCATGCGGCGGAGCAGTATCAACTACAACAATCGCGGCAAATAAAGTAGTGGAGCTTTGCAAAAAGAACGGGATCGACGTGGAGATCTGCCAGATCCGGATCTCGGAGATCGAATCCAACCTTTCCGGGGCAGTTCTGATCGTGCCTACCTCCAAGGTAAAGAGAGATTACGGAATCCCGGTGATCACAGGCATGCCCTTTATATCCGGAGTCGGTATGGTGAAGACAGAGGCAGCGATCCTGAAGGTGCTGCAGGGAGAGTAAAGTAGGAGGAAAAAAATACTGAAAGCAATTTCTGACGCGATCCAGTATGTGATTGATATGGGAGCATCTGTCATGCTGCCGATCGTGATCGCGGTGATCAGTGTATGTATTGGGGTAAAAGTAGGGAAGGCCATCCGCTCCGGCCTGATGATCGGTGTGGGGCGCTTTCAGTTGCGCTCTTCCGGAATTATGAACCGGAGAAATCGCTGCGCAGTGGGCGAAGGAATTTGTGGAAGCTACAGGGGTAGATTTTCTGGCCGTGGCGATCGGCACCGCCCACGGAGTCTATAAAGGGATTCCAAAGCTGGATGTGGAACGGCTCAGCGAGATCCGTAAAGTAGTCAGCATCCCACTTGTCCTGCACGGTACATCGGGAGTTCCTAACGAGGCGGTGAAGGAATGCATCCGCAGGGGGATCTGTAAGGTCAACTACGCGACAGACCTGCGGATCGCGTTTTCGAAGGGTGTGAAAAAAGTCCTGAAAGAAAATCCGGATACCTTTGACCCGAAGAAGTATAACGCGCAGGGACGGGAAGAGGTGAAAATGTATGTGATGGATAAAATGAAGGTCTGTGGAAGCGTTGGGAAGGCGTGATACGGCACGGGACGGACAGATCAATAAGTGACAAATGAACAAAAATCGTTTATAATAGGTAACTGTAACGTAAAATATTGACGGAAGCCTTAACTTTATATGCAGAGATGGTGAGGATATGGAAGATTTTATATGGGAAATTCAGGATTTCAGGCATTTAAACTGGTCTGATACAAAATTATCTCCGGGAACTCCCGGATGTTTTTTAAAAGCATATGAAGAACAAAACGGACAGAGATACTATTATAAATTGTCCAATTATGACAGCTACAGAGGTGTATTCGGGCACGAATGTATCAATGAACTCATTGTGTCAAGACTTTTGGAGATATTGCAGATACCGCATTTACATTACCAATTGCTGCATGCTCTGATCTGTATCGATGGAAAAGAAATGGATACGTATATAACCAGGTCAAAGAATTTCCGGAAAGAAGATGAACGGAAGATGCCATTTGAGGTCTTTTATGATCTGCACAGACAGCAAGCGGAGAGTCCGCTGGATTTTTTTATCAGGATGGGCTGGTCAGCCTATTTGTATCAAATCCTGACGATAGACTACTTGATCTGCAATCGGGACCGCCACGGAGCAAATATCGAGATCTTGATAGATGGAGAAGATCAGGCGCGTCCGGCACCGCTGTTTGACCAGGGAATTTCCCTGCTGTTTTCCTGCTACGGAAATATAGAAAGTATACGGAAATATGACATTCTGGAAGATAAGGCAGTGAATAACTTTATAGGCTCAAAGTCTTCGGAGTATAATCTCCGTTTTATCCCAAAGGGATTGCATTGGTTTGACGGGAGACTGCGGGAGCATGACAGAGAGAAGCTGTTAAGCGGTCTGGATGGCGTACTGCATGCGGAGCATCTGGAAAAAATCTGGAATATGTTATGGAAGAGGTGGGAAAGATATGTACAGATTTGCGGTGAAGAATAGATTTTATCATGATAAAACCGTTGCATATTTGTTATACGATGAGATGAAGAGGGAGTACCAGATTGAAATACCGGATGATGTAAAAAGTGTGGAAGCGCCTCTGATCATAGCAGATTTTATAAAAAAGGGACAGCGCCGGATCGGGAAAGAATGGAGCCTGCGCTGGGTAAAGCAGCGGGTGATCCCGCCGGAAAGACAGAATATCGGACAGATCCTCCGTGAGAACCATATGAAATATTATGATGAATTTCCATTGCTGCTCATGAATCAGGGAAGAAGCTGTCATGATGAGTGTTATCTTGTGGAGGTTACGGACAGTAATTAACGATCGATGTTTTTGATATAGAATAAAGTACGAAACAGTAAAAAGGCTTTTGGCGGTAAGAAATACCATCAAAAGCCTTTGCTTTAATAAGCGGGAAATCAACAACGCCGGGAAAACAACTTGAAAAACTTTTAAATCTTGTTATAATAGGAATTGCGCTAATCAGGAATATCGGAAAGAAGAAAGGATTTATTTTCATAGACAGGTTTTGAAAAAGGAGAGTCTTTATGAGTAAGCAGAATACATACGATGCGGACAGCATTGCGGTATTGGAGGGGCTGGAAGCGGTCAGGAAGCGGCCGGGCATGTATATCGGCAGTGTGTCCACCAAGGGACTGAACCATCTGATCTACGAGATTGTGGACAATGCGGTGGACGAACATCTGGCAGGCTTCTGCTCGGAGATTCATGTCACATTGGAAAGGGACGGTTCCGCCACGGTGGAGGATAACGGCCGGGGCGTGCCGGTGGGGATGCACCAGAAGGGAATCTCCGCCGCCCGTCTGGTCTATACCACGCTGCATGCGGGGGGAAAGTTTGACGATTCGGTCTATAAGACAAGCGGCGGTCTTCACGGAGTGGGTTCCTCCGTGGTCAATGCGCTGTCCAACCACATGGATGTCTGGATCAGCCGGGAGGGAGCTGTCCACCATGACCGATACGAGAAAGGAATCCCGGTGATCGAGCTGGAAGAGGGACTTCTTCCCATTGTGGGAAAGACGAGAAAGACCGGTACGAAGATCAATTTCCTGCCCGACGATACGATTTTTGAAAAGACCCGCTTCCGGGCGGAGGAAGTCAAGAGCAGGATGCACGAGACCGCCTATCTGAATCCCAGGCTTACCATCGTATTTGACGACAAACGTCCGGAATCGCCGGAGCATGTGGTATTTCATGAGCCGGACGGGATCATGGGATTTATCCGGGAACTGAATCAGAAAAAGGAAGCCTTGCATGATCCCATATATTTTAAAGGAGAGTCCGAGGGCATTGAGGTGGAGGTAGCATTGCAGTATGTCAATGAATTTCATGAAAATGTGCTGGGCTTCTGCAATAATATTTTCAACTCGGAGGGCGGCACACACCTGACCGGATTTAAGACGACCTTTACCACGGTGATGAACCAGTATGCGAGGGAGCTGGGGATCCTGAAGGAAAAGGACGCCAATTTTACCGGGGCGGATATCCGAAACGGCATGACGGCGATCGTATCCATCAAGCATCCGGATCCCCGGTTCGAGGGCCAGACCAAGACCAAGCTGGACAACCCGGATGCGGCAAAGGCGGCGGGAAAGGTGACCGGGGACGAGATTGTTCTGTATTTTGACCGGAACCTGGAGACCTTAAAGACCGTTCTGTCCAGCGCCGAGAAAGCGGCAAAGATCCGTAAGACCGAGGAAAAGGCCAAGACCAACCTGCTGACCAAGCAGAAGTATTCCTTTGACAGCAACGGAAAGCTGGCCAACTGTGAGAGCCGCGACCCGAAGAAATGTGAGATCTTTATCGTGGAGGGAGATTCCGCCGGCGGTTCCGCAAAGACCGCCCGGGACCGGAATTATCAGGCCATCCTGCCCATCCGTGGGAAAATATTGAACGTGGAGAAGGCCAGCATCGACAAAGTGCTTGCAAATGCGGAGATCAAGACCATGATCAATGCCTTTGGATGCGGATTTTCCGAAGGCTATGGAAATGACTTTGACATCACGAAGCTGCGCTATGACAAGATCATCATTATGGCCGATGCGGACGTGGACGGGGCACATATTTCCACGCTTCTGCTGACCTTGTTCTATCGGTTCATGCCGGAGCTGATCTACGAAGGCCACGTCTATATTGCCATGCCTCCGCTGTATAAGGCCATGCCGAAGAAGGGGGAGGAGGAATACCTCTACGACGATGCCGCGCTGGAACGGTATCGGAAGACCCATGACGGCGGATTTACCCTGCAGAGGTACAAAGGTCTTGGAGAGATGGATGCCCAGCAGCTCTGGGAAACCACACTGGATCCGGAGAACCGGCTCTTGAAGCTGGTGGAGATTGAGGACGCAAGAATGGCATCCGGTGTCACGGAGATGCTGATGGGAACGGAGGTACCGCCGAGACGGGCATTTATCTATGAAAATGCCACCGAGGCGGAGCTGGATATTTAATCGAAGTATGCTCACGGCCGATTTATCTGGCGCTTAGGGACAGTTCCATAGTATAACTGTTCAGAGCAGGATAGGAGAGAACTATGAGTAATGAACCACAGATCATCCGGACCGAGTATTCGGACCTGATGAAAAAATCATATATTGATTATGCCATGAGCGTGATCATTGCCAGGGCTCTGCCGGATGTCCGGGACGGGCTGAAGCCGGTCCAGCGCAGGACCCTCTATGACATGCATGAGCTGGGGATCCGGTATGACCGGCCCTATCGAAAATGCGCCCGTATCGTGGGAGATACCATGGGTAAATACCATCCCCATGGCGACAGTTCCATCTACGAAGCGCTGGTGGTGATGGCACAGGAATTTAAGAAGGGCATGATCCTTGTGGACGGCCACGGCAATTTTGGTTCCATTGAAGGAGACGGAGCTGCGGCCATGCGTTATACGGAGGCCCGGCTCTCAAAGTTTACCCAGGAGGCGTACCTGTCCGACTTGGATAAAAATGTGGTAGACTTTGGCCCCAATTTTGACGAGACAGAGAAGGAACCGCTGGTACTCCCGGTGCGTGTACCCAACCTTCTGATCAACGGCGCGGAGGGCATCGCGGTGGGAATGGCCACCAGCATTCCCACCCATAACCTGTGCGAGGTGATTGATGCGGTCAAGGCTTATATGAAGAATGACGAGATCAGCACCAAACAGCTCATGCGCTATGTAAAAGGACCGGATTTCCCTACCGGAGGGATCGTGGTGAACAAGGACGAACTGCTGAATATTTACGAGACCGGACAGGGGAAGATCAAGCTGCGGGGCAAGGTGGAGACCGAGGAGCTCAAAGGCGGCAAGAAACAGCTTGTTATCACGGAGATCCCCTACACCATGATCGGAAGCGGGATCGGAAAATTTCTCAATGATGTGGCCGGTCTTGTGGAGACGAAAAAGACGACGGATATCGTGGACATTTCCAACCAGTCTTCCAAGGAAGGCATTCGGATCGTGTTGGAGCTGAAAAAGGGCGCAGATGTCGAAAACCTGAAAAATATGCTCTACAAGAAGACCCGGCTGGAGGATACCTTCGGCGTCAATATGCTGGCCGTAGCGAATGGCAGGCCGGAGACACTAGGGCTGAAAGCGATCATTGAGCATCACGTGGATTTCCAGTTTGAACTGGCTACGAGAAAATATAAGACCCTCCTTGCCAAAGAGCTGGAGCGCAAGGAGATTCAGGAAGGGCTGATCAAGGCTTGTGATGTGATCGACCTGATCATCGAGATCCTTCGGGGAAGCAAGTCCGTGAAGGACGCGAGAAATTGTCTTGTCAACGGGGTCACCGACAACATCAAGTTTAAGTCCGGCATTTCCAAAAAGATGGCAGCCATGCTCCGGTTTACCGAGCGGCAGGCGACGGCGATCCTGGAAATGCGCCTGTACAAGCTGATCGGCCTGGAAATCGAGGCGCTGCAGAAGGAGCATGAGGAAACGCTGAAGCATATCGCGAGATATGAGGACATCCTGAATAACTATGATTCCATGGCCCAGGTGATCATGGATGAGCTGGACGCATTCCGGAAGGAGTACGGAAGGAAGCGGCGCACAGCCATTGAAAATGCGGAGGAAGCGGTATTTGAGGAGAAGAAGATCGAAGAGCAGGAAGTCGTATTTCTGATGGACCGCTTCGGCTATGCGAAAACCGTGGACGTATCCGTATATGAGCGGAACCGGGAGGCGGCGGACAGTGAGAACAAGTATATCATCCACTGCATGAATACCGGGAAGATCTGCATTTTCACAGATACGGGCAAGATGCACCAGATCAAGGTTCTGGATCTGCCTTATGGGAAATTCCGGGATAAGGGGACACCGATCGATAATGTGAGTAACTATGCCAGCGCAGAGGAGCAGATCGTGATGGTCTGCGATATGGAGCAGATGCGGTATGCGAAGTTGCTCTTTGCCACCAGGCAGGGGATGATCAAGCGTGTGGAAGGCGCGGAATTCCAGGTGGCGAAGCGCACGATCGCTGCTACGAAGCTCCAGGAGGAGGACGCGGTGATCTCTGTCCAGGTCGTGACGGAGAACCAGCATGCCGTGCTGCAGACGAAGGGCGGGTACTTCCTGCGGTTCCCGGCAGCCGAGATTCCGGAGAAGAAAAAAGGCGCCGTAGGCGTCCGGGGCATGAAGCTGCAGAAAAAGGATGAACTGGAAACGGTGTATCTGTTCGAGGAAGGGACGGAAGCGAAAGGAAAATTCGGAGAGAAGGAGATCATGCTGAACCGTCTGAAGGTGGCGAAGCGGGACGGAACCGGAACAAAGAGCCGGGGATAAGGAACAGCAGGAAAATAACCTGTGCAGATTGCGCTGGTTATTTCTTCGATCTGTACAATCAGACAAGCAAGATGCATAAGATATTTTCATACAGTTCCTAAGATTCTGCGCAATCAGAATAGAAGAAACAGAACATATCAGGCAATGTCTCAGGAAAGGGGCATTGCCTGATTTTTTTCCACGGGTTTGGATATGGTTTAGGCTGGTTTAGACATAAAGTTTAGGTAAAATGTACAAAAAATAGGAGTGTAAACGCAGCATAAACTGTCATATAATACAAAGCATAGAAAAGCAAGTGTGCCAATGTGACAAATTCGCAAAACAAGAATCATGAGACAACACTCGTGAAGCAGGTGAGTCAGATCGCAAGGAAGTACTCAGGAAGCAAGCGGGTCGGATTGGCAGGTAAAATCCACAGAAGAAAAAGGAAGGAGAACAACAAAATGAGTGAAGAAATGAAACAGGAACAGGGTTCCGAATCCAGAGAGCTTGGTACGAAACCGGTGGCTGGGCTGTTTGTGAAGTACAGTTTTCTTACATTAATCGGAATGCTGGCACAGGCGATCATGGTCATCCTGGAAGGTATCATTATAGGAAGAGGTCTGGGAGAGACAGGGCTTGCCTGCGTAGGACTGATCATGCCGTTGGAATATTTCATGCTTGCGCTGGGAGGCTTCTTTGCGATCGGTGTTTCCACACTGGCTGCCATGAAGCTGGGAGACGGCGATGAGCAGGGGGCAAGAAGAGTCTATGGACAGGGACTGTGGTTCAGCTTTATCGCCATTGTTGCCATTGCAGCTGTGATTTTTATTTTTGCCGGACCGATCGCGGGGCTTTTGGGAGCGACACCGGATCTGTTTGATTCCATCGTATTATTTATCCGTATATTTATGTTTGGATATCCTTTTTGCATCATCGGTCATATTGCGGTTTATATGGCGAGGGTAGATGAAAAGCCGAGCATCGCTACCTGGGCCATGACACTTTCCGCGATTTTAGCGCTGGTGTGGCTCTATGCGAGTGTATTTATCCTGAAACTGGGGATTGCGGGATGCGCAGGCTATTATGCGTCCTCCATCGGAATCTGGGGATTTTTTATTCTGTACTTTTTCTTCAGCAAGAATACCATTTTCAAGGTTCAGATGTCAGATCTGCATTTTGATAAAGAGATTATTGCAAATATCGTGAAGATCGGATTCCCGTATCTTCTGGTACAGGCATCCTCCACCGTATTTACCATCGTGCTTAATAACTTTCTGGGAAAATTCGGAGGGGAGCTGGACATCGCGGCATTTGCAGTCATCAACGGATACGTGGTCTACATTCTGATGATGATCACCCAGTCTACGACCGGAGGTTTACAGCCTATCGCAAGCTACAATTTCGGCGCAAAGCTTTATGACCGTGTCAAGGATTTGATCAAGGTAGGGATCGGCGGCAACCTGATTGCGGTCTATGTTCTGGCGATCGTATTCTGGCTTGCGGCAACACCGGTTTGCGCGCTGTTCATCGGGGCAGGCTCGGAGCTGATCCCGATTGCGGCAAAATATACAAGGATTGTGATTTCCTGTACCGCGCTGGGGCTGACGGCCAACCTGATGTCCGGGTATTTCCAGGCAGTAGAGAGTGTGGTAGAGTCTACCGTATTGGGAATCTGCCGTTATATCATTTTCGGGATCCCGGCCATCTTTATCATGGCAAATACGCTGGGGATTACCGGCGTCTGGTTCTCACAGCCGGTATCCGATATTCTGTCATTTGTATTGTCGCTGGTACTGGCGGCGATGGAGATCAAACGTCTGAAAAACATGAAGGCTGCGTAGAAAATGAATGAAAAGAGGAAGGAATACATATGGAAAAAGCAAAAATTGTAATTAAAGGAAACGCGATATTTGACGGAACAGGCGCAGAGCCTTTTGCAGGCGGAGTCGCAGTGGAAGGAAATCGGATTGCGGCTGTGGTAAAGGGAGACGAAATTGACGGATACATCGGACCGGATACCAGAGTGATCGACTGCGGCGACCGGCTGATCATGCCCGGCTTTAACGATGGACACACGCATATTACCCAGGGAGCATTTTTGGAGGATCCGGACTTTTCCTTCAGCTTGCTGGAATCCGGAAGCAGAGAGGATGCCATCCGGATGGCAAAGGAGTATGCGGACTGCCATCCGGATAACGAGTGGGTATTCGGCTATATGATGAATAACCTGATTTGGGAAGATCAGACACTTCCCACGTATCATGACATTGACCGGGTGATTTCGGACAGGCCGGTGGTACTTCAGATGGCGGACATGCATACCATCGTGGTCAATACCTGTGCCATTGAGAAGATCGGGATCACAAAGGAAACGGAAAGTCCGGCGGACGGCCTGATCGAGAAGGATGAAAAGGGAGAATTGACGGGACGGTTTTATGACGGCGCTTCGTTCATGTTTACAGATGAGATCTGCAGTCCTACGGACGAGGTTTATATGCAGATCTATGAGAACCTGTTCGACAAGATGAAGAAGCTGGGAATAACCAGCTGCAGTCTGGTGGCGCCTTACGGGGCTCATGACGACCCGCTTCCGTATTTTGAAAAAATGGAAGAGAAGGGGACGCTGACCTCCAGAGTGATGCTGTATCCGAATATTGCGGAATATGAGAAGGAAAGCTTTTCTGCTCTGCAGAAAAAATACTCGGATGGGAAGCTTAGGATTCAGGGATTAAAGCAGCTGATCGACGGTGTGACCAGTGTATTTACCGCATATCTTCTGGAGCCTTATAGAAACGACCCAAGTACCTGCGGTACGACCTCTGTGGACATGACGGAGTTTAGAAAACAGGCGCTGGAAGCGATCAAAGACGGAGTGGCGCTTCGGATCCACACCATCGGAGACCGGGCGGTCCGTGAGATGCTGGACATTTTTGAGGAGGGCGAAAGACTCTATGGAAAACAGAATCTCCGCCATGTGCAGGAGCACCTGGAGACCATACATCCGGAGGATATCCCGCGCTTTGCAAAGCTCGGCATCTGCGGATGCATGCAGCCCTGGCATATGCTCTTTGACCTGGAGGGCGGCGATAAGGGAAACGGATTGTACGGCGACAAGGAAGCCGCTGTGGGAAGCGAGCGGGCAAGGCATTCCTGGCCCATGCGTGAACTGCTGGACGCAGGAATGGTGCTTTCACTGGGAAGCGATTTTCCGGTAGTGGGCATTGAGCCCATGTGTGAGATCTACGGGGCAGTGACACGCCAGACCTTTGACGGCAAGCCGGAGGGCGGCTGGTATCCCGGGCAGCGGATCACGCTGGCGGAGGCATTGAAGGCTTACACCTGGGGATCGGCTTATGCGGAAGGCTGTGAACAGGATCTCGGTACGCTGGCGGAAGGAAAGCTGGCAGATATCATTGTTCTCGATCAGAACCTGTTTGCAGTGGAGCCGCAGAAGATTTTGGATACCAGGGTTGTGACGACCATCATGGATGGTGAAGTTGTGTACGAAGTATAAGATACAGAAAAATCGTATACTTAGATGAAAACAGGCGGTACCTCAGTGAGACAAGGAGGTGTCGCCTGCTTTTTATCCTTTGGACGCCTCCCATCGGGTAAAGGGCTATCGTCCGCTCCTATCCGATTACCGGGCGTTGGCGATCGATGAAGCCCACAAGCTCCCGGAAGCGGTGGGACAGATGTTCGGAAAATCCCTGTGCCATGACGATATTCAGGAAATCTGCTACATGCTGGAAAAGGAGCATCAGGGCATCCGCAGATCGCCTTTGCGACTTCCGTAAATACCTTCTGGGCTGGCTTTGCTCCGTTGCTTTTCATGTGTTTGTTCCTCATGGAAATTGTTACTTGTCCATTTGTCAGTTTGTGGTTACAGGTCACACCTTGGCCAGGCGTGCCCTGTAACTCAGGCCGTCATTTAAAATTGCCTACGGCAATGGACGGCCTGAATCCCAGCTTTTATGTGCATCCTCCTGACCAATCAGCGTAGTGATTGGTCAGTGTGTGACATGTAACAGTTTGTGACCTTAGTATACCTGCGTGTAAAAAGAAATTGTAAGAAGGTGGAATTTTGTGATATACTACTAAAGTGGCATGAATAGCTGGCTTTGAAAAATAAAATGGAAGGGAGAGAGCAATGGAATTATCCAATGCCCGGTGGCATAATTTCCAGGGCTTCCTGTTGGAGTTATTAAAAAAGGAGAACCGAATCATGGAACAGGACATTCAGATTAGAAAAGCCGCAGAATCAGACCTTGACAGTATCGAGAAGCTGTACGAAGATATCTGCGGCTATTTAGAAACGCATAAAAATTATCCGGGATGGCAAAAAGGGAGTTATCCAAGCCGCCGTGACGCAGAAAAAGGGCTAATGGCTGACGGGCTGTATATTGCCTGTATCGGCAGCAAAACTGCAGGAGCGATGATCTTAAAACACGAACCGGAGGAAGGATATAAAAACGGCAGATGGCTGACGGAGGATGATTATCAGCATATATATGTGATTTACACCCTTGCCGTCCACCCAGACTTCCTAAAGTGCGGGGTCGCCACAGAATTACTGATGTTTGCGGAACGTGCGGCACGCAGAGAACAGTGTATAAGCATCCGACTCGACGTTGTAAAAGATAACATTCCTGCAGAGCGGCTTTACCAAAAATGCGGATATCAGTTGGTCGGAACGGTCAGTCTGGGATACGAAGCGTACGGGCTTCCCTGGTTTCACCTTTACGAAAAAATATTGTAAAGGCGGCGTAAAGTTTTGGAAAAAAGTTACTGTGAAAAGCAAAAAAACAATACGGGAATTGGTTACAAGAGAGAGGTATGGACAATGAAATTAAAGAATGTTTTGATCGTTGTGAAAGAGATTGAAAAGTCAAGACAGTTCTATCATGACCTGTTCGGTCTTGATCTGCTGCTTGACAACGACGGCAATATGATTTTAACGGAAGGTCTTGTGCTACAGGATGAAAAAATCTGGAAACAGTTCCTGGGAAGGGATATTATTCCTGAAAATAACTCCTGCGAACTGTACTTTGAGGAAAAGGATATAGAAGCATTTGTCTGTAAGCTGGAAAAATTATATCCCTCGATTCAGTATGTTAACCGGCTGATGACGCATAGCTGGGGGCAGAAAGTCATTCGTTTTTATGATCCGGACGGGAATCTGATCGAAGTAGGGACGCCTATGCAGTAATTCGTTCTAAAAAGATCGCGAGCCGCAGATATAAATCCTCTGCTTCAGATCATGAACGGTAATCAGCGCTTTTAATTTTTACAATACGGTTACACCGGGTCAATTGAAAATTGCTCATGGCTATTATAAAATAAAGAAAAGTAACGGTCCGAAACGGCAGGCAAAGCTGGGGCAGTACGAAAGGATAAATAATCATGAGCGCGAAAAAGGACGGCAGAACATCCGGTAAAAATCAAGAGAAACAAAAAAACGTTTCCATCCAAAATAACGCTTCCAAACAGAAACGTATTTCCGGGCAGAAGCAAGTTTCGGAACGGAAATACGTTTCCGGGAAAAAGCGTACTTCCGGAAAAAAGCAGACTTCCAGACAGAAGAATAATTCCGGGCAGAAGCAGGCATTCAGACAGAAGCTGCTTGTGGCCGCTGCAGCGGTAATCGGCTGTCTGTGCATTGCGTATCTGTGTGTGTCGTTTTACTTTATGAAGCATTTCTTTCCAAATACGATCATCAACGGGCAGGATTTTTCCGGGCAGACGGCAGAAGCTGCGGAGGCGTTTTTCAAAGAAAAGACGGAAGGGTATTCGCTGACGGTCATAGCGAACGGAAGCGGGACAGAGACCATCCATGGCAGTGAGATTTCCCTGACCTGCAGGGAGGGCGGCGAGATCAAAGCGGTGCTGAAACAGCAGAATGCGTTCCAATGGCCGGTCAAATTGTGGGACAAAAAAGCATCGGAGGTTCGGATCGAGCTTTCCTATGACAGGGCGGCCCTGGAGAAACGGATTCAGTCTCTGGATGCGGTGACATCAGAGCAGATTCCGGCATCCTCCGCTTTTCCGAAATATGATGGAAATACATATGTCATTGAGCCGGAGTCCTACGGGACTGCCGTCAATATCCGCGCGGTGAAGGAATGCATCACCAATTCGGTACAGACGTTTGCCGCGGAAGTGGATTTGAAACAGGCAGACTGTTATGAGACACCGAAATATACCTCCCAGTCTGAGCAGGTAACGTCGGCATGTGAGACGCTGAATACTTATTGCGGGGCAAGCATTACCTACAATATGGATGTGCCTGTGGTGGTGGACAAAGCGCTGATCTCCGGCTGGCTGTCCGTGGACGGGGATATGAATGTGACCCTGAATGAGGCTGCTGTCCGGGAGTGGATGCGGGAATTTGGAAAACGTTATGATACGCTGGGAAGCTCACGAACATTTACCACACCTGTTGGAAAAACCGCGGAGGTCTCCGGAGGGACCTATGGGTGGTCGGTGGATGAGGACGGGGAAACCGCTCATTTGATCGAACATATCAAGAAGGGAGAGGTTCTTGCCAAAGAGCCGGCCTGGTGTCAGACCGCGGCGGCGCATGGGCCGCAGGACTGGGGCAGCACCTATATAGATGTGGATTTGTCGGCGCAGCACATGTGGTATGTTGTAAACGGCGGGATCGCGATGCAGTGCGACGTGGTGACCGGGGCTCCTGATGCAAGTAAGGTTACGCCTGCCGGGGTATATTACGTTTCGGAAAAACTGTCCCCAACCGTCCTGATCGGGGAGACTCAGGCGGACGGAAAGCCGGAATACGAACAGGAGGTGGACTATTGGATGCGGGTGACCCAGAGCGGAATCGGTTTCCACGACGCGGACTGGCAGCTGGCATTCGGCGGGGATCTGTATCTTTCCAGAGGATCTCACGGATGCATCAATATGTCCAAATACGACGCACAGACCCTGTATTCCATGATTGAATTGGGGGTGCCTGCAGTGATCCATTATTAAGGGCCTGCAGGAATGGTGTAATGTCAAGGTAAATGTGTAAGATTTTTATAGGCGGTCGTAATTGACCGCCTATTTCAGTATGAGTTTTAATACTGAATATATCATTTTGCGTGTATCATTTCCCCGCCGATTCTATTTCACGCGCCCCTTCGGCTGCTGCTGGGTAATGCAGTGTACATTGCCGCCGCCTAAGATGATCTCGCGGGTAAGGACGCCGACCACCTCACGGTCCGGATGGATCGCTCTGAGCTCTTCAAGCACTTTCGCGTCATTCTCGTCCCCGAACTGAGGGACAATGATTCCGCCGTTTACATACAGATAATTCAGATAGGAAGCAGCGGTCATTTCCCCGGCGATCCGCGGGATGGTGCCGTCTACGATATCGATGCCGGAGGCTTCTTCTTCTGTAAAATACACCGGAACCTTCGGCATGGAGATGGTATGTACTTTCAGCTTGCGCCCCTTTGCGTCGGTTTCCTGCTCCAACTGCTCTTTATTGGCTTTGAGGATTTTATACCAGGGATCGTTTTGGTCCTCTGTATAGGGAACCACCACCTCTCCGGGCCTTGCAAAGCAGCATACGTCGTCTACGTGCCCGTTGGTCTCGTCCGGGTCCATACCGTCCTTGAGCCAGATGATTTTTTCCACGCCCAGATACTGCTTTAAGTTCTCTTCAATCTGTTCCTTATTCAGATGGGGATTCCGTCCCGGGGAGAGCAGGCACTGCTCGGTCACCACCAGGGTTCCTTCCCCGTCTACCGTGATGGAGCCGCCTTCTAGCACGAAGTTTTCCGCTTTGTACATGTCAACCTCTTCCATGGAAGAAATCTTGCTTGCCACACGGTCGTCCTTGTCCCATGGGAAATACAGGCCGTCATACAAACCGCCCCATGCGTTGAAATCCCAGTTTACAGTACGCACTCCGCCCTGGTCGTTGACTACGAAGGTAGGGCCGCAGTCGCGGATCCAGGAGTCGTTGCAGGACAATTCTACCACACGGATATCATCCGGCAGTACGGATCTGGCATGGCTGTACTGCTCATCGCTGACTCCTACGGTGATGGGCTCGAATCTGCGGATCGCCTTTGCTACTTCCGTAAATACTTTCTGGGCCGGCTTGGCCCCGTTGCGCCAGTTGTCCGTGCGCTCCGGCCAGAGCATCCAGGCCCGTTCATGGGTTTCAAATTCCGCAGGCATGTAGTAGCCGTCTGCCTTTGGTGTGGATTTGATGGTTTTCATGTGATGATTCCTCCTTTGAGATCTTAGGAACTGTGCAAAAATAATCTTACCGTTTTACTTGTCCAAATCTTCATACACTGCGTTGTCGTCAATCGACGTACCCCGGTACGCCTCATTCCTCCGCCTTGTGTCTGAAAATTTGTTCTGCGCAAAAAGGCAAGTTATTTTTGCACAGTTCCTTAGTATACATTTGTTCATTTGCTGCTTGCCCATATACCAGTGATTGCGTCTGCACGTCCGCACAGTACACCGTTAATCTGAGTATACCTGCAGAAAAAAAGAAAAGAAATTGTACGAAGGTGGAATTTTATGATATACTACTAAAGTAGCATATATCGTTGCATTATATCTGAGACAAAACAGAATTTAGAGGCAGAACCTTGGCCTGGAAGAGGAAACGAAAGGAGAGGGAAGGGATGGAATTATCAAATACCCGGTGGCGCGGTTTTCAGGGATTTCTGCTGGAACTGTACCGGCAAAGCCGGCTGAATGAGATCCAGAAGATGGTCATGGAGTATCTGCAGGCGGAGATCCTGCATCAATGTTCCATGTTTGACTACGGAAGAGCCGGGGATGAGACGATCCGGTTTTTTCATCCCTATTCCGGGAATCTGGACGAACAGACATTGCAGGACTATTATCAGAATTACCAGCACAAGGATTATACGGTCTGGAATTTTTCGCAGACGGAGCCGGTGGTATACCGGGATTCCGACCTGATGCCCGACCATCTGCGGGAGAAGAGCCGCATATACCAGCAGTGGATGCGTCCTCTGGGGGCATATTACGGCCTGGGGTGCACCATCGTGAGGAGGCATTTCTACGGATCGGTCACCATGTTCCGCACAAAGGAGGCGGGGGACTTTACGGAGGAAGAGGTTTATTTTCTGGGATTATTGAATACCCATCTGTCCTCCCATCTGCAGATGCTTTATCCCAACGGGATCAGGGAGAGCGACTTCCGGGCCGTGGATGAAAGCCTGCTGGGAAAATACCATCTGACGGAACGGGAGACGGAAATCCTGCGGCAGTTGGGAGAGGGGCTTACGAATCAGGAGATCGGCGGGAGGCTCTGCATTTCCGAGGTGACAGTGAAGAAGCATATGAGCCATATTTTTGAAAAAATGCAGGTGAAGAACCGGAATCAGCTTCTTCTGAAATTACAGAAGTGAGCATGCCGGCAGAAAACAAAGAGGACTTCGAAATCGGATTCCTTTCTTCACGGGTTCGGGCCGTATTATGAGGAGGATTTTCAACATGAATAAGATTTTACTGGTGGAGGATGACGCGGAGATCAGCGCCATGCTGAAACATTTTTTGGCAACGGAGAACTTTGAGGTGGTGACGGCCTCTGACGGGGAGAGTGCCTGCAGCAAATTTTTCTCGGATACGTTCAGCCTCGTCCTGCTGGATCTGATGATCCCGAAAATGAGCGGCATGGAGGTGATGGAGCGAATCCGGGAGCATCATACGGTGCCCATCATCATCCTGTCGGCGAAGGACACGGATTCCGACAAGACCCTTGGACTGGGGCTGGGGGCGGACGATTACATTACGAAACCATTTTCCGTTACAGAGGTGCTGGCCCGGATCAAGGCGAATATCCGAAGGAGTACGCAGTATGCCCGTTCCGAAGGGGGCGGACAGCCCGGTCAGACATTGAAAAAAGGCAGCCTTGTGATGAATCTGGACCAATATCTGGTTACAAAGCAGGGCAGCAGAATCGAACTGACCTCAAAGGAATTTGAGATCTTAAAGCTGTTGCTGCAGAATCCAAAGAAGGTCTATACGAAAGAGCAGATCTATTCCCTGGTTTGGAATGACGCGTATTTAGGCGATGAGAACGCGGTCAACGTCCATATCAGCAGGCTGCGGAACAAGATCGAGGACAATCCCCGAAAACCGGAGTATATAGTCACGGTCTGGGGGATCGGATATAAATTGGGAGATGTCAGAGATGCGTGACGAGACGATTTTATTTTTTATGGCGGCTGCAATTGTGTGTTTGCTCCTTGCTGTCTTCTATCAGCGGTTTGCCTTTCACCGGGGGATACAGGAAAAGCTCCGGCAGATCTGCGAAAAGCTGGAGGAAATCTCAGAGACTGACAGCGACGAGAAGGTCATGGTCTTTACGGACATTCCGGTGCTGATGGAGCTGGGGGCGCAGATCAACCGGCTGTTAACAGAACGCCAGAAGATCAGGGCAGATTTTAAGCGGGAGGAGATCGCTTCCAAAAAAATGCTTTCCAACATTTCCCATGATATCAAGACCCCGCTGACAGTCATCCTTGGATACCTGGAGATCATGCGCCTGGACCGGGGGGAGGATGAAATGCTGGAAAAGACGGAAGCAAAGGCAAAACAGGTGCTGGATCTGATCAACCAGTTTTTTTCCCTGGCAAAGCTGGAGGCCGGGGATACGGATATCCGTCTTGAAAAAATCAATATCAGCGAAGTGTGCAGGGAAAATGTCCTGGAATTTTATGACATTTTGCTGCAGAAAGAATTTGAGGTGGAGCTTTCCATCCCGGAATCCGCCGTTTTCGTGCAGGGGGATCCGGACGCACTGCAGAGGATTTTTTGCAATCTGCTGTCCAATGTGATCCGCTACGGCAGCGACGGAAACTATCTGGGCGTCTTTGTGCGCCAGGACAGCCGCAATGTGTACATTGACGTCACGGACAGGGGGAAAGGGATCGGGCCGGAAGCTGCCGCCCATGTGTTTGACCGGCTCTACACCATGGAGGATTCCAGAAATCGGGAAATACAGGGGAACGGCCTGGGGCTGACGATCGCGAAGAACCTTGCGGGGCAGATGGGGGGAGATATCCTGTTAAACAGCACGCCGAATGTGAAAACCACATTTTCCGTAAAATTGAAAAAAATAAATTATTAGGAAATGTATCCGCAGCAGCCAGAGCCGCAGGCACTTTTTCGAAATCGAAAGAATTTCGTAAGAATTGGTCAAGAGTTTTGAAAATCTATGGATCTATAATGCTATTCATAAAAGCAAACAGACCTCTTTGAAAAAACTTTAACTGGTAGGAAGGGGCAAAAAAGAGAGGAGGCATATAGATGTCTTATATTTTGCAAACAAACCATCTGTGTAAAACAATTGATGGAAAAGAATTGGCTGCAGACGTGAATATCCATGTGAAAAAAGGTGAGATCTACGGATTTTTGGGACCCAACGGAGCCGGGAAAACGACGGTGATGAAGATGATCACAAACCTCTGGAAGCCGACGGACGGCACGGTCCTGATTTTCGGCAGGAAGCTGGAACCTACTTCCTACGAGGTGCTCAAAAGAATGGGGAGCATCATTGAATTTCCCACCTTCTATGAACACATGAGCGGAATCGAAAACCTGCGGCTCCACTGCGAGTACATGGGGTATTACAACAAAGGCTGCATAGAGGAAGCGTTGGAAATGCTGGATCTGACTGACGCGGGGGAGAAGCCGGTCAAACGCTGGTCGCTGGGGATGAAGCAGCGTCTGGGGATCGCCCGGGCCATTTTGTGCAGGCCGGAGCTGGTGATTCTTGACGAGCCCACAAACGGTCTGGACCCGGCGGGGATGAAACAGATCCGGGACCTGTTCAGAATGCTCTGCAGGGAATACGGCATGACCTTTGTGATCTCCAGCCATCTTCTCTCGGAGATCGAAAGCATTGCCGATACGGTGGGGGTGATCAGCCACGGGAGAATAAAGAAAGAAATTTCCATGAAGGAGATCGCGGAAACCAATACCATTTATATTGAACTCTCCGCAGAAGATCCGAAGAAAGCGGCCTGGGTGCTGGCTGACCGGATGCGCCTGGAAAATTTCAAGATCGTGGATGACTCCAGGATACACATCTATGACCCGGATGCCACGGCCCAGAACATCTCCAAAGAACTGATAAAAAACGGCGTAGAGATCGTTTCGATCAGCAGGCATACGGAAACACTGGAAGACTATTTCTTAAAACTGACGGCGGAGGTGTAGGGCAATGTTAAAATTAATCAGACTTGAATGGAAGAAAAATCATATCAAAGCATATATCCGCAGTGCGGCCATCACAGCGGTGCTGCTGGGCCTGTTTATTTTCGCGCTGGCATTTTTGGGAATCGCAAACGATCCGGACGGGACGTTGGATGCAGCCCCCGGGACAGATACGATCTCCGCGCCTATCGAATTATTCACCAGCATGGCGTTTCTGATTCATACCAGCGTGATGCTGTCAGCCTTTATCGTAAGCGCCTACAAGAACAAGACCATGAACTTGATGTTTTCCTATCCCATCAAACGGCAGAAGATACTGGCGTCCCAGATGATCGCGGTCTGGACCTTCAACTTTCTGGCGCTGACGCTGACAAAGCTGGCGATCTATCTGTGGGTGTTTCTCGGGGCAAGATCCATGCAGTCCTCGTTTGCCATTGATTTTGACATGGGCAGCCTGGCGTTTTATATCCAACTGATCCTAAAATCCGTGACAATCGTAAGTATGAGCTTTATTGCGCTGTTTGTGGGGCTGGCTGCGAAATCTTCGAAGGCGGCGGTGGTTACCTCGTTTTTACTGATTTTTCTGACCCAGGCCAATGTGGGAGATTTTACGATGTCGGACAATGCGGTGTTTCCAATGATTCTGACAGCCGTTTCCTTTGTGTTTGCGGTACTGTCCGTCAGCAATGCGGAAAGAAAAGATCTGATCTGATATGAAAATACAGTAAATGGTACGGCGCAGGCTGCTGCGCCGTACCGGACGGCAAAAAAGCGGTTATCCGAATTTCTCATATACGTCTAAAAGCTGCTGCCGTTTCTTCACCTCTACCTTGGCAAAGATATTGTGCACATGCGCCTTGGCGGTGCCGATGGAAATGCACAGGTCGTCCGCAATCTCCACATTCGTCTTATTATCCAGCAGAAGCTGCAGGATGTGCTGCTCCCTTGGCGTGAGCTGGTAGTCCCTGCTGAACAGATAGAACTTGGAGTAGTCTGCCCTGTCAGAGAAGGCGTCTTCCGGGAACGCGCCCGGAGAGCGGAAGCCGGCATCCAGCGGCGGCTCCTGAATTTGTGCAGAAGGTTCCGCTGGGGCGGGCCCATTGGATGCTCCGTCTGGTACGTATTCTGAAGAATCTGACCCCGGTTCTGAACCGGCATCCTGCCCGGACGGCATGTCCTGGGTCGAAACCGTCTGCGTTTCGGCATTTTCGGCAGAGGCGGCGGACACCATGAAGGAACGCAGATAGGGTCCTAAGATGCGTAGCGCAGTATATACGAAGTAGATACTCATCAGGTTCTCGGTAAAGCTTCGGTTTGTGATGCGGATGCCGGGGATTCCATAATTATCAAAATTGAATATGACGATCCAGTCTTCCACAATGATCAGGACCGAAAATACGGCAGTCCAGAAAAAAGCCCGGTGAAATCGCTTCCTGAGTGTTTCATCATAGTGCTCCGGGTGCGATTTCAGTCGTCTCATTCCATAGATACCGACTAAAAATGAAAAAATCTGACAGGGCGTGTAATAAATAAACACCTTCATGGCGCTGTCCTTCATCATGGGGATAAACAGCATGAAGAGGGTGATAAGGCCCAGGAGGGCCAGCAAGAGATAATTGACGGTTTCCTTTAAGATGGAGGCCGTAATCAGGAGCAGAAACAGGAGAACGGCAACAAAAATAATTGTCCGTGCCGTGGGGACGGACATGAACGTCGTGTCATAAAATTTTGCGAACGTGCTATCAAATTCTGTGATGAATATAATCACGTTCTCAACGGAATAGAAGAAAAATAAGCCTGTAATATACAGATACAAATAGTTCCTTGTATGCTGGAAAAGTATCCATGCATAAACCACGGGAACACAATATAGGATCTGCAGCAATAAGTTGTAGATCAATAATAAGACTTCCATAGTGAAATGCCACCTTTTTAAAATATTCTGGCAATGAGCATGACCATAGTATAGCAGAAAAGAAAAAGAGAGTAAATCTTTTTTTCAAGAGAATGACACGGGACTGACTTTGAAATGTGCAAATTGCACAAAAGTTTAGAAGAGTTTATATATGATATTCACAAAATAAATAAAAAAACTAACCCAAAAGGGCTATTTTAAACCTGTTTTTTACGTGCTAGAATACCATCATAACAACCGCGCTAAGCGGTGAAACAAAGCAGCCGCTTTTCTATTTCAGGAAAGACGGAAATGTTAAGAAGGGGCTGCGTACTAAAGGGCATTGCAAATGCCCACGGCACATTTACAACTAAATAAGGAATGAGGAACGCTTCATAAAATATATAGAGGAAATGAGCGGATTTAATAAAATGGGCATACCGCAGAATCTTCCTTATTATTAATAGAAGAGTTCCGAAAGAGAAAGGAGCTTGGCAAATGGGTGAAAAGAAAAAATTTAGTATGCTGAGCTGCATACTCACAGTCATCTGTGTTGTATTCGTAGCAGAAGCGGCTGCTCCTGTAGCGGCGATCGGCAACTCACAGTACTTCTGGTGGATCTTCATGATCATATTGTTCCTGCTTCCATATGGATTGATCTCCTCGGAGATGGGAACGACTTATGATAATGGAGGTGGGCTTTATGACTGGGTATCTGCGGCATACGGTCACAGGATGGGCGCAAGAGTATCCTGGTACTACTGGATCAATTTCCCGCTGTGGACAGCATCACTTGCGGTTATGTTTCCGGACTTGTATACAGTGATCACAGGGAAAGAGTTAAATACCATTGCAGCCATCATTATAGAACTTGCATTTGTATGGATCATAGCACTGATCGCTCGGACTCCTACCGCAGACGCGGTGTGGATTCTGAACGGTTCCGCGGCGATCAAGGTGATCCTGGCAATCGGCGTTGGTATCTTTGGAGTGATGGGAATTGCGAAGAACGGTATGGCAAATCCGATTACATTTTCCAACCTGCTGCCTTCTTTCGACCTGGACAGCTTATCCTTCATCTCCGTTATCATCTTCAATATGCTTGGATTTGAAGTAATCTGCACCATGTCCGATGATATGGAAGACCCGAAGAAGCAGATCCCCCAGGCGATTGTAATAGGCGGTATCACGATTGCGGCCATCTATATGTTCTCCGCGTTTGGGATCGGAGCGGCGATTCCTACATCTGAGGTCAGCACCGACAGCGGAATGATCGATGCGTTTATGCTTCTGACAGGCAAGGAAGGCGGAATCTTCATCTCCGCGGTGGCAGTATTATTCGGCCTGACCCTGTTTGGAAATATGATCTCCTGGTCAACAGGCGTTCACGAAGGTGCGGCGGCAGCGGCAGAGAATGGAGACATGCCTGCGATCTTCGCAAAAAGAGATCCGAAGAACAATATGCCGGTAGGCGGGATCATGACGACAGCAGTGGTTGCTTCTATCGTAGTCGTTGCAGCGCCGTTTATCCCGAACCAGGATTTGTTCTGGAGCTTCTTCGCACTGAACCTGGTTATGTTCTTGATGTCATACATTCCGGTATTCCCGGGATTTTTGAAACTCCGTAAGGAGGATCCGGATACGGAGAGACCGTTCCGTGTTCCCGGAAGCGGAATCGGATTGACACTGCTGGCATACATCCCGATGATCCTGATCATCGTATCCATCATCTTTACGGCAGTTCCGCTGTCCTTTGATCCGGATACGCTTTCAGCAACACTTCCGATCACCATCGGAGCGATCATTTTCATCGTACTCGGTGAAATCATCATCCGGATGAAGGGCAAAGAGTAAAACAAACCGTATGTAAGGGGCCCTTAAGAGGCTGCCTGGTGCAAAAAAATGAAGTATAGCTGATATTTGGTCCCGTGCCGTGTCATGTGCCGCGCGGCGCGGGGAGTCAAAGAAGAATTGCTAAGTGCAAATAAGTCCCGCACAAGGACTTAAAAATATATAAATAAAAGAAAGGATGAAATAAAAATGGCAAAGAGAATTGAAGGAACCACTCCGAAGCAGGACGGCTATCGTATGCCGGGAGAATTTGAAGAGCAGGAATGCATATGGATGCTGTGGCCATGGAGAAACGACAACTGGCGTCAGGGCGCAAAGCCTGCGCAGGTAGCTTACTGCAACGTAGCAAAAGCAATCGCGGAATTTGAACCGGTGAAGATGTGCGTACCTCCTGCACAGTATGAGAACGCAATCGCGCGTCTGGGAGGAACCGATAATATCAGCATTATCGAAATGACCAACGACGATTCCTGGATTCGTGATACTGGCGCTACGTTCCTGATCAATGACAAGGGCGGCTTAAGAGCGGTTGACTGGGATTTCAACGCTTACGGAGGATTGATCGACGGACTTTACTTCCCATGGGATCAGGATGCTATGATCGCACGCAAGATGTGTGAGATTGCAGGCGCTGACAGCTACAGGCCGGGAATCGTCCTGGAAGGCGGCTCCATCCATACAGACGGAGAGGGAACGGTTCTCACAACAGAGATGTGCCTGCTCCATGAAAGCAGAAATCCGGACAAGAGCAAGGCGGAATTAGAGCAGATTCTTAAAGATTATCTGAATGCAGAGAAAGTAATCTGGGTAAAAGACGGAATTGATCCGTATGAGACTAACGGACATATCGATGACGTGGCTTGCTTTGTCGCTCCTGGTGAGGTTGTATGTATTTATACAGACGATGAGAACCATCCGTTCTATCAGCAGGCGCAGGATGCTTATAAATTCCTGTGCGAGCAGACAGACGCAAAGGGACGCAAGCTCAAAGTACATAAACTGTGCATGACCAAAGAGCCCTGCTACTTGAAGGACGCAGACACGATTGATTATTCAGAGGGTGCGATTCCGCGTGAAGAAGGCGAGATTTCCATCGCTTCTTATCTGAATTACCTGATCGTAAACGGAGCCATCATCCTGCCTCAGTACGGCGATGAGAATGATGAGCTTGCAGTAAAACAAATGCAGGAAATCTATCCGGATCGCAAGATCGTAGGCGTGCAGACAACAGAAGTTGCTTACGGCGGCGGAAATATCCACTGCATCACACAGCAGCAGCCGAAGGCTTAATCAACCTGGACATATGACAAGGCCCGCAGCAATGAAAACATAATACAGATACCAATTAAAAAAAATAAATTTAAAAGAAAAAGGAGATTACAATTATGTATGCAAATGGCGTAAGACACTTCATCGACACAATGGATTTCACAAAGGAAGAACTGCTTGACATCATCCACCTTTCCCTGGAGATCAAGAAGAGCATCAAGGCAGGCTACAATCCGCCGCTCATGAAGGGCAAGACACTGGGAATGATCTTCCAGCAGTCCTCCACAAGAACCCGTGTATCCTTTGAGACTGCTATGGAACAGATGGGCGGACACGCACAGTACCTTGGACCTGGCATGATCCAGTTAGGCGGACACGAGACCATCGGCGATACAGGTAAGGTTCTGTCCCAGTTGATCGATGTAGTGATGGCACGTGTAATTGAGCATAAGACAGTTGTAGACCTGGCAAGCGCATGCTCCATCCCGGTACTCAACGGAATGTCCGATTACAACCATCCGACCCAGGAAATCGGCGACCTCTGCACCATCGTAGAGAACCTGCCGAGAGGAAAGAAACTGGAAGACTGCAAGGTGGTATTCGTAGGCGACGCGACACAGGTTTGCGCATCCCTGGCAATGATCACCACAAAGCTGGGCATGAAGTTCGTACACTATGGACCGAAGGGACATCAGCTTCAGGACAGCCCCAGCGCGGCATGCCTGGCTAAGATCGAAGAGAACTGCAAGGAAAGCGGAGCAACCTTCCTGACCTCTGACAACAGAGAGGATGTAAAGGGCGCTGACTTCATCTACACAGACGTATGGTACGGCCTGTATGAAAACGAGATGCCAAAGGAAGAGCGTGTACGCGTATTCGGCGACTACCAGGTAAACAGAGAACTGATGAGCCTTGGAAACATTGGATGCAAGTTCATGCACTGCCTGCCGGCAACCAGAGGCGAGGATGTGACAGACGAAGTTGCGGATTCTGATTCTTCACTTTGCTGGGATGAGGCTGGAAACCGTCTGACAGCAATGAGAGGACTTCTGGTATACCTGACACAGTATCAGAGAGAAGAGGCAGCGTCAGAGCTTCAGATCGCAGCGGCAAAAGAGCGTCTTGAGAAGTTCATGGCTGACAGAGGAATCAACTAATCCATAAAAAAAACAGCATGAGGTGAAGAAAATGTCCAAGATTGTAATCGCATTGGGCGGAAATGCCCTTCAATCAAAGAACAGTGCACCGACAGCAGAGGGACAGCTTGAAGTCGTAAAGAATACCTGTGAGAGGATTGCGGATATCTGCTCCCAGGGATATGAGGTAGCCATCGTACACGGCAACGGGCCTCAGGTAGGAAGAATCCTGCTTGCATCGGAGACCGCAAAGGATGTGACCCCGGCTATGCCCTTTGACGTATGCGGCGCTATGAGCCAGGGCTATATCGGATACCACATCCAGCAGGCGCTGCGCTATGCGCTGAATACACGCAACATCAATTATCCTGTACTGACGGTTGCGACCCAGATGATCGTAGATGAAAAAGATCCCGGATTTACCAATCCG
The DNA here is from genome assembly GCF_056796775.1 of Schaedlerella sp. NCBI lineage: Bacteria > Bacillati > Bacillota > Clostridia > Lachnospirales > Lachnospiraceae > Schaedlerella > Schaedlerella sp. The sequence goes on along the minus strand of NZ_JBQIKP010000001.1, from coordinate 228,202 downwards.
ACAAAACCCATCGGCCCCTTCTACACAGAGGAAGAGGCGAAATCCCTGCAGGAAGAGAAGGGATATTCGATGAAAGAGGATGCAGGCAGAGGCTGGAGAAGAGTGGTTGCTTCTCCGATTCCGAAGAGGATCGTAGAGATCGAAGCCATCAAGAACCTGTGGGATTCCTCCATCGTGATCTCCTGCGGAGGCGGCGGGATTCCGGTTGTGGAAAAGATGAACGGAACCCTGGAAGGCGTTGCGGCTGTCATTGACAAAGACTTTGCGGCGGAACTGCTGGCAGAGCAGGTGGATGCAGATACGCTGATGATCCTGACAGAGGTGGAGAAGGTTGCCATCAACTGGGGCAAGCCGGATCAGAAGAACCTGGATCACATGAGCCTTGCAGAGGCGGCGCAGTATGTAGAGGAAGGCCAGTTCGCACCGGGAAGCATGCTTCCGAAGGTAGAAGCTGCCATGAAATTTGCCCGCACCTATCCCAATAAGAAAGCCATCATCACCAGCCTGGACAAGGCCATTGATGCGCTGGAAGGAAAGACCGGAACAGTGATCACATTCGCATAAACAAAAGCGCGGAAGCTGTACGGCTTATGAATTGGTTTGGAACTGCTGACATGATTTAACCATAATTCCTTAAAAATATGTATTTACGAAAGGGCGTCCCGGAAAAACAAAACATTTTTTCCCGATACGCCCTTTCCTGCATTTTCGAAACGACCGGGGTCTGCAAGGGAAGATGCCGGGATTCATAAAAAACGATTGGAGAAGCCTATGGATCAAGGATTAATCGCAATCATAATAACTGTCTGTATTATTATAGGGGCAATCAAGACAAGGAGAACGGTGGAGTGTATGCTGCTGGGCTCCCTTGTGGCTGCATTTTTTGCCTTTCAGGGGAATTTCCTTGCGCAGTGGTGCGTGGTATTACAGGAAATGCTTGCGGAGGAGGTCTGGGTTTTTCTGGTGTGCCTGCTGTTCGGCGCGCTGATCGCGCAGCTTACGGCCTCCAGAGGGAGCTTCGGCTTTTCCAAATACCTGGCGAAAATATGCAGCAGCGACAAAAAAACGTTTCTCACCACATATATCATGGGAATCCTGATCTTTGTGGATGATTACCTGAACGTGCTGTCCATCGGAGCCTGCATGAAAAAGATCTACGATGACAGGAAGCTCCCCAGAGAATCGCTGGCCTATGTGCTCAATTCCACCGGGGCGCCTGTATGCGTGCTTCTGCCGATTTCCACCTGGGCGGTATTCTATGCCAACCTGTTTTTCGAGCAGGAGAGTGTGAAGGCGATGGGGGTGACTTCTCCCATGGCGGCCTATCTGAAAGCAGTCCCCTTCTGCTTTTACCCGATTATCACGCTGGCCTTTGTCTTTTTGTTCGCAGTCGGGGCCATGCCGAAGCTGGGCCCCATGAAGAAGGCGTTTCGGAGAGTGGAGGAGACGGGAAAGGTGTATTCGGACTTCAGCCGGAAGTTCAACCACGCAACGGTGTATGACCAGGATACGGACGGCAATATCTGGTACTTCCTGATCCCCATGGGAGTGCTGGTAGGGCTGGCGGTGGCAACCGGGGATATCCTGGTGTCTGTGGTGGTGGCGCTGGTGGTCTGCTTTGTACTCTATGTTCCCCGTAAAGTCCTTACGGTGGATGAATTTATGAACAACACCATCCAGGGGTTCAGCGATATGCTGCCGGTACTGACCATGCTCCTGGTAACTTTTGTATTGAAGGACATCTGCGGGAAGATGGGCCTGACGGAGTATATTGTGGAGAAAACAGAGCCCCTCCTGTTTCCGGCCATATTTCCCGCCATGGTGTTTGCGCTGGGAGCGGTCCTTGCGTTTACCACCGGCTCGGACTGGGGCATGAGTTCCATTATTACCCCCATCGTGTTCCCGCTGGGTTCTGTGATCGGGGCAAATCCGGTGCTGATCATGGCGGCGGTCATCTCCGGAGGAACCTTCGGCAGCCACGCCTGCTTCTATTCGGACGCCACCCTTTTGGCGGCCCAGAGCGCGGGAATCGACAGCATGGAGCATGCCCTGTCCCAGCTTCCTTATAATGTCATCGCGTGCGTACTGGCGATCGTGGGATTTATGATCACGGGGGCTGTCATGTAGCTTGTATTCACTTTGTTCTTGTGATTTTTCCGGGAATGTTGTAAAATATACAGCGGGGTTTCAGCAAGCGTATTTAGGAGTGAGCACTCTCGGAAACTCCCTTGCACCCATCTTTGCGGCTGATTTTCCGCCAGAAGCACCCAAATTTAATCAACGTACGTTCCACGTACGCCTCATAAATTTGTGCACTTCTGACAAAAAATCGTCTCACAAATCTGGGCACAAAGAGTTTCCGAGAGTACTCGGAGTGAAGAATGGAGGAACATAGATGGACCGATTTGTGATTACCGTGAACAGACAGTTTGCCAGCCATGGACGCGAGATTGCAAAGCGCCTGAGCGAGATCCTGGGGGTTCCCTGCTATGACGGCGAGATGATTCAGGAGGCGGCGGAGGAGCTGTCGATCCCGGAGGATGTGGTGGAGAGGGAAGAGGAGACGGCCGTGCGCCAGCCCCAGCCGGCCACCCGGATTCCGTTTGCGATGGCAAGAAACAGCAGCAGTACCCAGGACGAGATCTTCGAGGTGCAGTCGGAATTTATGAAACGTGTGGTGAAGAAGGGAAGCTGCGTGGTAGTCGGGCGCTGTTCGGACTATATACTTTCCGAGGAAGAGAACGCCCTGCATATCTACATCTTTGCAGAGTATAAGGCAAGGCTTCAATACTGTATGGAAGTGCTTGGGCGCACGGAGGAGGACAGCCGCAAGGCCCTGCGTGAGATCGATGAGATGCGGGATTCCTACTCCCTGGAGTATTCCGGATACCTGGCGGAAGACAAGGAATATAAGGACATCCTGATCGACAGCAACACCATGGGGGTGGAGGCCACCGCCCAGTATCTGGCCGTGGCGGCCAGGATGAAGTTCGGCCTGTCCTAGGAGAGCTGAAGCTCCAGAAGTTTTTCCATATGCGGATAGAAGATATGCAGTATAGAAGATATGCGGATAGAAGATAAAAAGATACGGCAGGAACCAAAACAAATTTCCCGGTTCCTGCCGTTTTTTTCTATATACCGAATCCCCCTGTTTCAGCTTTTTTTACAGCGGATATCCAATACCCGGCACGCCTTGCGCAGCGTGACCCTGTAGATTCCATAATACAGCAGGGAGACCGGGACGGCCACCAGGGCGCAGATCCACAGAGCGGTCAGCTCGCTGGGGCTAAAGCTCTGATCATTGAGATACAGGATCATGGCAAAAAAGCAATAGATGGCGCTGGTGCCCACCACTGCCGGTGTGAGAAAGACGCGTTTTGCCTGATCCCTTACCGTATGATACAGATAGGGATCGGAAGCGCCCAGACGCCGCAGGTCTTCATAGACCAGCCTTCCGGACAGCACGATGGTCATAGTCCTGGTAAAGGCGATGACAAACACGGCTGCGAAGCATACAATGGCTATAAAAATGAAAAGCATGAAATAGACAGCCAATGTCTTCAAAAAATCCTGTTTGTCCAGAATCCGGAACTTGGGCATATATTCCCAGTTCAGCCGGAACGTGGAACTGTCCCGCTCGTTATAATCAATTTTTTCGAATCCATGATCCTCTATATGCTCCGGGTCGAGAAAATAAAAGCCTTTTTCGTGATCGTCAATCTGTTTTACGACCGGATCCCAGCTTTGGAAGAGCTCTACGTTTTGATCGGAATGGTCTGTAATGTCATAAAACAGTGCCTTGGCAAAATCATAGCTGTTTTCCCAGTCCGTTACGTGAAACAGGCACAGCATTTCCTTCCATTCCTCACTCAGGCCTGTTTCCATGGACAGAAAATCTTCGTCGTTCATCACATAGTATCCGAAAAGGGTGTCATGCTTTAAGGGAACGATGGAATCGACCTTCATGGTCTGCCCCGACAGTGTATTGGTGACCAGTGACACATCGCGGGAACTGTAGGAGTCCGGATTTGCGTCCCCGCGGAAAACCGCGCCCAGTGTTCCAGGCTTTAGCCCCGGCGCGTCCCCGGTATAGCTGGCGTATGCCGACTCCGGCAGAAACAGCGCCGAACACAGCAGCCTTCGGTACCGGAGTTCCTCCGTCATGCCCACGGCCTGCTGGGTCCAGATTCTGTCCGTCCCGTCCACTCCCAGCCGGATTGCCGGGATATCCGTCCAATCCGTGATCTCTACATCATACCTGCCTGCCAGTTTTTGTACTTCCGGTTTTCGGGGAATCTTCTGGTCCATCCGGAAGCGGTAGAGAAAGTCTGTCTGCCTTAAGCTGTACTCCGCAGCGGAGCCCGTCCCTGTGACGGGGGTATAGAAGGACGCGAAATAAGCGCCTGCGATCAGTATGCTCATGACCAGAAGGGTCTGCACGGTCTGCCGGCCCTGAAATTTCATCTGGCTGTCGGACACCAGGTTTTTATAGCGGTGCGTACTCTGCCTCCATCCGTTTACGACCGTATGCAGAAGGATCATGTACAGGCCGGTCAGGGCCGGAAGATATAAGAGAGCCGACAGAGCGCCCGGCGGATTCCAGTGGAAGACGGACATGAAAAACGAAGGGCCCTGGTATCCGAGAAAAACACCTGCGCACAGGAGGGCAATCCCAAGCTTCCCATAGCTTTTCGGCACGCTGCGGATGGGTTCTGACCTGTGGCTTTCGTGGATGATGTCAATGACGCTGATCCTCTGGATGGAACGGTATCCTGTGAACAGCAGCAGGAAGAGGACCATCAGGGAAAATGCCAGTGTAAAGACAAAAGCCCGGGGATCTAAAAACAGCGTCATTTCTTCCGTGTCTACAACCAGCAGCCGGAATAACGTCCACAGGCCCCTGGTAAAGGGGATGCTCAGTACAATGCCGCAGATGCAGGACAGGGCCAGGAGCAGGCACATTTCCTTTAAGACCTGCACGGCCAGAAGCCTTCTGTCTGCCCCGAGGGCCAGAAAGATCCCGGTGTCTTTGGATCGCTGCCGGAAGAACAGGCCGGCCGCGTACAGGGAAAAGACCATGCATCCGATGGCGGTCAGAACGAAGATCATCATCACCTGCTTCCGGCTGTCTCCGCCTTCCGGCAAAACGGTGAGGATCGTGGGCGAGTACATCATGGAGATATAGGAGGAGATCAGCAGGGCGGAAAAAAACAGGCAGCCGAACAGCAGCAGGTATTGTTTCCGGTTCTGTCTCCTCAGCGTTTTATAGACTTCAGAAAATGTGTTCATTTCGTATCACCTTCCCATCTCCCTTATCGCATTCAGCAGTTCGTCCTGGAACGCGCGCCGTTCTCTTCCGTCCCGTAATAATTCCTTCCAGACCAGTCCATCCTGTAATATGATGACCTTGTCGCAGAAGCTGGCCGCAAACGAATCGTGTGTGACCATGAAAATGGTGGCGGACAGGGAATCCCTGGCCTGGAGAAACGTGTCGATTACGGCCCTGGCGGACTTGGAATCCAGATTCCCGGTGGGCTCATCCGCAAGAATGAGCTGAGGGTGGTTGATCAGGGCCCTGGCAACCGCGGTGCGCTGTTTCTCGCCGCCTGAGATTTCCGCAGGGTATTTTTCACAGATTTTTTCGATTCCGAAAATGGTGCACAGATGGTCCGCCTGTTCCTCGGCGGCATCGGATATGGTATTGCCGATGATGGCCGGGAGGAGGATATTCTGCCTCACCGTCAGCCCGTCCAGAAGGAGGAAATCCTGGAATACAAAGCCCAGTTCCCGGCTGCGGACTCTTGCGATCTGTGTTTCGTCCAAAAGGCTTAAGTCTGTATCCCCCAGCTTCACCTTTCCGGAATCAACCGGTATATACCGGGAGATGCAGTTCAAAAGGGTGGTCTTTCCGGAGCCGGAGCTTCCCATGACCGCAGCAAATTCCCCGTCCATAACCGTGAAAGAGACCCCTTTGAGGACGGGATAGATGGTATTGCCTGCCCCATAGCTTTTTTGCAGTTTTAAAACCTGCAGCATAAATATCACTTCCTTTCTGCAGGGAAGCGTAGCACAAAGGCGGTTTCATTTCAAAAGGGCATGTCATTTATGGCACGGGACAGGTCAATGTCTGCAGGAGGAGTGGCAATTTTATCAAAAACGGCAGGTTTCATGTAAAGTTTGGTTTTATACAAATTCGGATTTATGGTAAGATAGAATTGCCTGAAACGGGAAATGGATGTTCTGTGCGACAGGCAGAAAAAGGAGGGGATGATCGTGATCCGGATCGGAATATGTGATGATATCTATGATGCCAGGCTGATGCTTCGTGCCGCGCTGGAGCAGATTTTTGAGGGCAGGGGGCTTATGAGTACGACTGTGGAATTTTCTTCCGGGGAACGGGCGCTGCGCTGGCTTTCGGCCCACAGAGGGGAATTGGACGTCCTGTTTCTGGACATCAAAATGACAGGTATGGACGGGATGGAAACGGCCCAGAGGATACGGAAAGCGGACGACCGGCTGGAGCTGGTCTTTGTCACCAGCTACTCGGACCGGGTTTTTGACGGGTACTCCGTGGGGGCGCTGGCCTATCTCATGAAGCCGGTAAAAAAACCTCAGTTGGAACCCATTGCGGACCGTATTCTGGCGAAGCTGTACCAGAATGAAAACAGTACGTTTTTTTGCAAATACGGGGAGGTGACCTACCGGATTCCTTATAAAAAGATTCTCTATTTTTATTCGGAACGGAGAATGGTTACCTGCGTGACAGCGGAGAGGGAATATGTGTTTTACGACAAACTGGATCATGTGGCGTCCCGGCTTGGAAGACAGTTTGTTCGGATTCATCAGAGATATCTTGTGTATGCCCCGGCAGTGGAGGAGGTTTCAGCGGCGGAGGTCCATATCGGAGATGCCGTGCTGCCTGTGAGCCGCTCCTGCAGGGAATCGGCCATGATGGCACTCACGTATGCGGCGCTGGAGGACTGAACATGGAATCTGTTTATATCATAGAACCCCGGGGGATGTTGGAGTGGCTTTATAGTATGGTCTGTATCCTGCTCGGCGGATTCTGCATTTACCGGTTATTTGTCCATTATATACAGCCGCGGCAGAACTGGATCTGCAAACTGGTCCTGTTCGCCGCGTTTGGCATCAGCAGCTTCATGCCCATCTGGCTGGGAGATGAAAATCTGCTCCTGACCGCCCCTCCCTTTATCGGGACGGTTATGCTCTGTACGCAGGGAAACAGATATGGGCGTCTCTGTACGGTGTTTACGTTCTTCTGTCTGGAAATGTCCCTCAGCGCCTTTTTCGGCACCTACCTGGAAGGTGTCGGGCCATACACGGGCTTCTCCAGAAGGGCTTTTGACGGATACAGGTGCGTCTCTTATATCCTGATCTTTTTTTATCTGAAAAGGAAACTGCCGGAAAAATGGGTGTATCTGCCGAAGCGGCTCTGGAAGATTCTTTTCTGGTTTTCGCTGATGCCGCTGGGGACTTTGGCCGCGCTGGTCACCCTGGGTATGAGCGAACGCTTCGGCGATCTTGCGTATGTCCAGGTTCGGGCGATGGGGCTGGTCATTCTGCCTTCTGTGTTTCTGACATCCTTCACCATCCTGGCTGCGGTTTCCGCGCTTGCGGATTATGAGCAGATGGAGAGGACTGTGCATCTTTTGGAGCTGCGGGAAGATTATTACGAGAGCCTTAGGCAGGAGGAAACCCGAATCCGGCATATCCGTCATGATATGAAGAATCATCTGTTTACCATCCGGGAATTGCTTGCAGGGGGCAAGCCGGGGGAGGCGGCCGCGTATCTGGACGGCCTGCTGGGGGAAGTGCAGCCGGGGCAGAAGGCGCGCTTCTGTGAAAATGAGGCGGTCAATGCGCTCCTCTGTTCCAAAGTGGATCTGATCCTGCAAAAAGGGCTGGATTACGATTTTCGGATTTTGCTGGAAGAGAGGATTTCCATTGCGGACATCGACCTGTGCTCCCTGATCGGAAATGCCCTGGACAATGCCATACGCGCCGCCGTTTCGGCAGAGGATCAAAAGATTTCCCTGCGGTGCCGGTGCGATAAGGGGATGTTCATGCTCAAGGTGGTAAACGGATTTGGCGGGGAGATTGATGGCCGGCTGAAAACCACAAAGCCGGACAGCGGCAGGCACGGGTTCGGAATCCCCGGTATGCGGGAGATTGCGGCCAGATACGGCGGGTCGCTGGAGGCAAAGGCGCAGGGGGATCGGTTTGTACTTGCGGCCTGTATGCCGCTGCGGCGCACGTCTGAGCAGGGGTTACTGTGAACACCCTGGCCGGGTGTTCACAGTAACGGCATCCAGCCCATTGAAAAGTCGCCTGCAGGCGAGGGGCTGTATGCCCGCCCCATCACTGAATTGGCCGGATGCCGTGCAGCAAGTGCACGCCGTGTGAACTGTAACCATTTCATTACAAATCAGGACCATTTCGATACAATGGGATTGTTCTTTTATCCCATATCTGTTATTCTGTTAAGAAACGTGGTGATGAAAATGATAAAATTCGCAATTTGTGATGATGAGCCGGTTATGGCACAGGAGATTACAAATCAACTTTCACAATATATGCAAGAAAAGGGGCTCACTTCGTACTGTGTCAACAGCTTTTCAAACGGTCGGTCTCTTTTGGAAAACGGCTGTGATTTTGATGTGATTTTCCTCGATATTCAAATGGAATATCTAAACGGGATGGAAACCGCTAAAATGCTCCGCCAAAGGAAAAATCATAGTCTATTGATTTTTGTGACCGTTTTGAAAGAGTACGTTTTTGATGCCTTTGAAGTGGAGGCGTTCGATTATTTAATCAAACCATTGGATAGCGGTCATTTCAAGAGGACCATGGACAGGGTAATCATATCTTTACAGTCGAAAGAGGCCAAAAGCATTGTTATACAGCGAGGAACTTCCTGCGAGGTCATTTTGTTGGAACAGATTTTATACTGCGAAGTACAAGGCCGAAAAATTTATATCCACAAAAATGACGGAAAAATCGTTGACTACTATGAGAAGCTGGAAGATATGGAACAGCGCCTTGACAGGCGGTTTTTCAGGTGTCACAGAAGTTATCTCGTCAATCTTGAGTATGTCCGCGGATGCAATGCCGGACAGGTCATGCTGTCACAGGGCGATAAAATCCCTGTTTCCAGATTGCGTGAGCGAGATTTAACGCAGGCTCTTTTGCGTTATATGAAAGAGAGGGATTTTTGATATGGATTATTTCAGCCTATGCCTTGACGGTCTTTGCCTGCTTGGGCTAAGTGCAGTGCACATTGCGTTTGTCAGCCGTCTGACTGGGAAGAAACAGAAAATATGGCACTTTGTGATCTACTTTTTTCTGCTCTGTACCATACAATGGTTTTTCACTACATTCGACTTTCACGATGTGCTGCCCGTCGGTTCGGAGCTGCTTCTACTATACAGCGTGAGCCGTCTGGCTTTGCAAAACCGGCGATTTGTATCCTGGGCTGCTGCAATTTTGGCAGTTTATATTTCTCAGCTTTCTTTCGGTATCGTCAACTCGGTAGAGGCAATACTATTCTCCCGTATGGTCGGGAAAAAACTGCTGTATCCGTTACTTCTTTTAGCAACGCTGTCCGTCTTTGCAGTCTGCGCCTGTTGCTGCGGTGCGGTATTGAAATTTCTATCTCTGACAGAAGATCCTCAAATGCCGTATGTCGGTTTGCTGCTATTTCCCGGATTGTTTTTCTTTGTTGCTGAACTGTATATTCTGCAAACTTCATATACCGTCTTACCCTCCTACATTTCGTTAGGGGAGATCGGAAAACACAGTGCGTTATTCGTCATGCAAATCCTGGGGCTGGCCGCGTTGCTTTGCACACTGTATGCCTACCGACACATCTGTCACAGCTTTCAAACGCAGGCGGCGTTACGATCTTTGGAGCAGGCAACCCAAGCGCAAAAAAACTATATTGCCGAGGCTCAAATGCGTTACGAACAAACGAAGGCATTTCGCCATGATATTGCAAATCACTTGTCTGTACTTAATGGGCTGTTAAATCATGGAGAACTGGATGAAAGCAAAGCATATCTGAACAAGATGAAAACGGTTTCAACTTCCCTGTCTTTTCCATACCAAACCGGCAATCCGGTAGTGGATATTTTGTTGAGTGAAAAATTGGGACTGGCAAAGGAAATTACAGCAGAGATTTCTCTGTTACTGCCAAGGCCCTGTGGGATAGAAGATTTTGATCTGTGCGTGATTTTTGCAAACGCTTTGGATAATGCAATCAATGCGTGCCGGTTGACCGAGGGAGTAAAGTCAATTCGTATTAGCGGAGAGCGGCAGGGCGATTTCTATATGCTGGCATTTGAAAACACCTGTTTAGATGAACCGCTGCCTCCAGCGGGAATCGGGCTTTCCAATATCAAATCGGTGGCGGAAAAATATGATGGCGCGATGCTGACAGAAAAAGTGGGACAGCGGTTTTTTTTGAATGTGCTGCTGAACATTTCAACAGGAAAAGGAACGTACCAAAGAAACTGGGAATAAGGAAGCTATTTCCTTTGGAAAAAATGTATTTATAATAGAAGCCGGTTTAAGGAGAAATTCTTTTGGAAAATTAATAACAAGTGTTAACTAACAACATGTGTTAACCGATATATATAATATCGGGATAAATACAGCGGTACAATAAAAGAGGCAGTTGACGGCTTATCGGCAATTGTGTCAAATTCGTTCCTAGGGAGGTGAAATTATATGTCAAAGAGAGAAACAACGCCCAGCGAGAGCGAATGGCAGATCATGGAAGCATTTTGGGATAGCGGCGTTCCCCTGACGTCTTCAGAGATTATACGCAGACTTGCAGGTAATACAGATATGACGCCTAGAATGGTACGGGTCTTGATGAACCGATTATGCCAGAAACGGCTTTTGGATTATGTGGTAGATGAAAATGATGCAAGGGTTTATATTTACACCCCGTTAAAATCCAGAGATGAATGCCTGAAAGAGAAGAGTAACAGATTTGCAGACAGTTATTTTTCAGGAAGTCATGCGAATGCTGCCGCAGCATTGTTGAAAAATGTCACATTGACAGAAGAACAGGCAGAGGAACTGAAGAGTATTTTAGAAGCCTGCAGGTTTTCAGAAACAGGCAGGGAGAAGGAAGGCCAAGGCAAATGACAGACAGCCTGATGTTAAAGACATTGGATTTCACGACTGCATATTTTGGCGTGTTGCTCGGTCAATGTGCCCTGATTTCTTTTTTTCTGTTTCCGCTGATTTTTCTTCTAAGAGAGATTTTATTCAAAAAAAATATATTTTTAAAAGGGATGTCATGGGGATTATTATTGCTTACCCCATTTCTGGGTAAGCTTAAAATCATTTATGAGGAAGACCTTTTTCGACGTCTGCTGGATTGTTGGAATATACCATGTATGAATTGCTGGTGGGTTAGATATGGATATCTGTTTGGGATGATAGTTTGCGCGGTTTTTTTGTTTTCAGGCAGGAAAAGGCTTGTCAAATTTGTGAAACAAATGGAGCGTGTTCAAATTTGCGGGCAGGAAGTGAGGATCAATAAACTGGCGGCAACTCCATTTACGGCAGGTTTGTTTTGCCCGAATATTGTGGTGCCGGAGGTAATGCAAAAGGAGATGGAAAAAGAAGAACTGGAAGTCATCTTGATGCATGAAAATAACCACATCCGGCTGGGGCATTTGTGGTACTATCTGTTATGGGATCTGCTGCAGATCCTGTTGTGGCCGAATGTATTTTTTGGTATATGCAGGAAATATTTTCAGCAGGATTTTGAGGAGATCTGTGATCATATCACCATTCAGAAAAGCGGGAAGAATGCGTATGATTATGGTATGTTACTTTTAAAAAGTATTCAGATTTTAGGAAACGGAAAATCTGGCGCAGAGGGAGGAGGGGCAGCTGCGACTTTTGCGGGAGAAGGAGATTATGGAGAGCTGCGGCAGCGGATTTTAAAGGTTTCCGCCTTTCGGCCGTATTCAAAGCCGGCAGTAGTGGCATGGGGCGTCGCTGGCATCATGATGCTTGCCGGGGTGTTCTTTCTGGTCATACATAGCTCTTATCCGCGTTATGTGGAAGAGAATTATATCGTAGTGAAAGAGAATAACAAAGACCCCATCGTCATTCTGGACAGTGAGGAATATGCCCATGCATTATCATGGGATGATTCACGTGTTTTGATTCATAGGGTGGCCATGGACCGGCTTCTGGAGAAATATGGAGTAGAGGGAAAACAGTTCTGGCTTGGATTTGGTGGATATTCTAAAATTCCGAAAATGGGTTCAGGAGGAAACTGCGTGGAAGTGGATTACCGTGGAAAAGAAGAAATTTTACAGATACCTTATAGTAACAGCGAAAATAATTTTTGGATCGCACTTGTGAAACAGATGCCATGATGTCATAAGTTGGTCATTCAAGGAAGGAGACTATGATTATGAAACTGAATTTGAACCCCATAGTACAAAACCAAATTTTTAACGTATACCGTATGAATCAAAGTGCTGTACAGAAAACTGGGAAGGTTGGGGATGCTTCGGCAGAGAAAGGACGTAAGGATATGGCTTTTATCTCACCCCAGGGAAAGAGGGAAAGTCTCATTGAGACGCTTATGAAACAGAAAATGAATATCATGGAACAGAAGGATTCTCTGATCAGTTCTGCTAAAAAAGAGGGAAAGTCGATGGAGTCCATTCAATCCCAGTTAGAGGTCTATGAAAAACAGCTTAAAGATATAGAGGATCAGATTTCCAAAGCTATGACCAAGGAAATGGAGAAGCAGGCTGAGAAGAAAAAGAAAGACGAACCGAAGACAGAACAGGAGCTTGAAAATGAAAGGCTTGCAAATGTAATGGATTTATCCTTAGGCTTGCAGAAAGCAGAGATGGCCGGTTCCGTCAAGGCAAGGGTCGATGGGGAAGCGCGTGTTTTGAAATCGGAGATTGAACTGGATCAGCTGCATGATCCATCTGAAGAGACAAGTAAGGAAATGATTACGGGGAAGGAAGGTCAGCTTGCTGATTTAGAGCAGAAATCCAATGAACTGCTCTCAGACATCGGAGAAATGATAGGGGAGACTGTGGAAAAGGCAGAGTGGCAATCCATTCAACCATTACAAAATGAGGGAAGCAAGGGAGCGCTGACGGGGGTGAAGCTGTCAGAAGGAAAAAGATTAGACGGTTGGGAAATTACACATGTGCAAAGTGAAGATGCTGTTTCATTGGCAAACACATACCAACCAGGCGGCATTAAGGTGGTGCATACAGAAGATAGACATTATTTGAGAAATACGGAACAGTATTTCGGAGTGTTTGAACAATATGCAAAGGGGCAGATCAGTGAAGATGAATTCACGGCATATTCTGCTGCATTTGGGAGTAAAATTCGAACCACTCTGCACACGGATCGGAGTACGGTAGGGGGACTGAACGCCCTCGTGAACGAGATGAAGGAGAATATTTCGAAGGGAATCGCCAATACTCCTGACAATCTGAAAACAAAACTTTTCGCAGGCGGAATAGAAGTGACGTGGAAAGAATTGATGAATATGCAGAAGACGGGAGAGTACATCGACAATTTTTTAGATGCCGGAGGTGCGGGCACCTATAATACTTATGCCAACATAGGGATTGCGAGGGCCTATGTACATAAATCAGGTCTGGGCCTGACGGAAGATCAGGTAAAAGTTTTAAGTGAAGCGGTAGAAAAGAAGATAGACAGGAAGCTGGAAACTTCAAAGCTCCTTTTAGATCTGGCAGCGGCGGATAAACAAAATCCCATGTGGGAAGGGTATTATATCGGCGGAACCAGAACGCAGCCGGTTGCTTCCAATACGAAGATGATTTCCGAGATTACAGAGGCATTTTCTAAGATTGATCCGAATGATCAAAGTACTTATGATGCGGCAGTGGAAAGATTTCAGGAGATTATGCGGCCATGGGAGGAGACTTTTGCAGGCTATGTTGCAAGACAGGAGCCGAGCTACGCAAGTTCTTATGTGCATGAGAAAGAGAGAAATTCCAAGGCAGGGTTTCAGGCGATTTGGAATGGAACATATTAGGAAAAAGTGGATTTCACGACAGCCCCCTTCTTACGCTTTAACTGCTCCAAGCAGAGGATATGTCCTGCTTTGGAGCAGTTCCTTTTTCGCTTATTCCTGAGCCGCGAGCAGGTCTTCGAGCACATCCTCCACGGAGTCCGTCACATAGGTGGAATAGTAAGAGATACCCGGCGCGGAGTTGGACATGGCATAGCTGGTTCCCACGGTCTGCAGCATCTCCACATCGTTGTACTGGTCGCCGAACGCCATACATTCCTCGGGCCGGATCTGCAGCACATCCAGGAGCTTCAACAGGGCGGTTCCCTTGTTGGTTCCGGGAGCAATAAAATCAATCCAGATATTTCCGGAGGTCACCACTTTGATCTCCGAGCTGAACTTTGCCTTCAGATGGTGGAGATATTTGTCTATGATGTGGGGGCCGTCCTTCATATTGCAGATGGCGATCTTTAAGATCGGCCCCTCCACGTCCCGGACATCCTCCACGATCTGCGTTGTATTTTTCATGACATGGACAATATGGTTTACAAAGTCCGGGTCATGGTCCTCGATAAAGCAGGCGTCTTCCCGGGACACTACGATCTCAAACCTCCCGTCCTTTTTCACTTCGTCGATGATCCTGCGGATCAGCTCCGGGGCGATCACCGTACGGGAGATTACGTTTCCTTTGTGAATGCAGATCGAGCCGTTTTCCGCGATATAGGAGATCTGATCCTTCACAGGATTAAAAAGATTTACTTCATTATCATACTGGCGTCCGCTGGAAGCGACGAACACAATGCCTTTTTCCGTCAGCCTCCGAACCAGATCCAGGGCGCGGGGAGTCAGTTCCTGGGCTCCGTTCTGAAGCAGAGTCCCGTCCAGATCACTTGCCACTAATTTTATCATATGCTGCACCATCCCTTTCAGAACAATGTGATTATTCACAGTCACTTCACACAAATGCGCAAAAACAGCGTTTTTGCCTTGCTATATTATGGCGCGTTTTTGCCTTCTTGTAAAGCAGTTTTTCATGTTTTGATTCTCCTTTATGATGTGTTTCTGCTGCTCATTACTTCCATAGACAGAGTATACTATACAAATCCTGACAACGTCATGTGAAAGCATTGGAAATGCGCATTATTTGAGAAAAAGGTTGATTTTACCGGGAAATAGTGGTATACTTGACGACAGTTACATAAGGAACCCGGCGGAAGAGTGGACGAAAGTTCACTCTTCTTTGTTGGAGAAAACCATTTTGCAGGAAAGGAAGTTACAGCGTGTCAAGACGAGAAGAGTATGAGAGCAAGACAGAAGAGCTTTTGGAGCCGATCGTGTCGGAAGCCGGATTTGAGCTGGTGGATGTGGAATATGTAAAAGAAGCCGGAACCTGGTATCTGAGGGCTTATATCGACAAGCCGGGGGGGATCACGGTGGACGACTGCGAGGCAGTCAGCCGGAGGTTCTCGGATATTCTGGATGAAAAAGATTATATAGAGGACAGCTATATCTTTGAGGTGAGCTCTCCGGGGCTGGGGAGGCCCTTAAAGAAAGAGAAGGATTTCCAGAGGAGCCTGGGGGAGGACGTGGAGATCCGCACCTACCGGCCTATCGACGGACAGAAAGAATTTGAAGGGGCCCTAAAAGCATTTGATAAAAATACCGTGACCATTGCCTACGAGGATGACGCGGAGCAGATATTCCAAAGGAGCGAGATCGCATTGATCCGTCTTGCGCTGGATTTCTGAGAACGGACTGGGGCAGAGGACGATACATTGTGATAGAAAGGAAGTAAAGAAAATGAACACAGAGCTACTGGAAGCGTTGACAATTCTTGAACAGGAAAAGAATATCAGTAAAGATACCATGATGGATGCCATTGAAAATTCTCTGATCAGTGCGTGCAAGAATCATTTTGGGACCTCTGATAATATCAAGGTCATTATGAACAGGGAAACCTGCGACTACGCTGTATTTGCGGAAAAGGAAGTGGTGGATGAGGTGATGGACCCGGCGCTGGAGATCAGCCTGGAGGAAGCGGAGCAGATTGATTCCAGCCTGCAGCTCGGGGATGTGGCGCAGATCCGGGTGGAGTCCAAGTCCTTCGGCAGAATCGCCACCCAGAATGCCAAGAACCTGATCCTGCAGAAGATCCGCGAGGAAGAACGCAAAGTGGTCTTTGACCAGTATTTTGAAAAAGAGCGGGATATCGTGACCGGTATCGTCCAGAGATATGTCGGAAAGAATATCAGCATCAACCTGGGCAGGGCGGACGCCATGCTGACGGAAAACGAGCAGGTCAAGGGAGAAGTATTTCAGCCCACAGAGCGCATCAAGCTCTATATTGTGGAAGTGAAGAATACGCCCAAGGGGCCCAAGATCCTAGTGTCCCGTACCCATCCGGAGCTGGTGAAGCGCCTGTTCGAGGCGGAGGTGACAGAGGTTAGCGACGGGACGGTGGAGATCAAGAGCATTGCCCGGGAGGCCGGCTCCCGTACCAAGATGGCGGTCTGGTCCAACGACGACAAGGTAGATCCGGTGGGTGCCTGCGTAGGTCTGAACGGTTCCCGTGTCAACGCGGTAGTCAGTGAGTTGCGGGGGGAAAAGATCGACATCATCAATTGGAGCGATAACCCGGCGCTTCTGATTGAGAACGCCTTAAGCCCGGCCAAGGTCATCTCCGTTATGGCCGACCCGGACGAGAAGGCGGCCAGCGTCATCGTGCCGGACTACCAGCTCTCCCTGGCCATCGGCAAGGAGGGGCAGAACGCAAGGCTGGCGGCAAGGCTGACCGGATATAAGATCGACATCAAGAGCGAGACGCAGGCCATCGAGTCGGGTGAACTGCCGGCGGATTACATGGATCAGATGGAGATGATGGATGAAGACGGCTATGTAGGAGAATACGAGCCGTATGACGAATATGAGGACGACGGGATCGGCGCGGATTACGGAGAAGAGCCCGGATACGGCTACGGAGAAGGCGATGATGCCGGGTACTCAGACGACTATGGATATGAGGGCGGTTATGAGGAAGACGCTTCTGCCGGATATGAAAGCGATGAGCCGGCGGGAATGGATATAGAAGAAACAGAGAGGGAGTACGAGGAGGAAGTTCCGGAGATTGAATTTATAGAAACGGAGCAATGATCTTGACAGAAATTTGCATCCGTCTGAGAGGTGATATGATTGGCAAATAAACGCAAAATACCGATGCGCAAATGTGTCGGCTGCGGAGAGATGAAACCGAAAAAGGAGCTGCTGAGGGTCCTCCGGACAGAGGAGGAAGGCTTTGTTCTGGATACCACCGGAAAGAAAAACGGCCGGGGGGCATATATTTGTTATTCCAGGGACTGCTTTCAGAAGGCAGTGAAGAACAAAGGGCTGGAGCGCTCCTTTAAGCAGGCGGTTCCTGCGGAAGTTTATGGACATCTGGAAAAGGAGATGGAAGAGATTGAGACAGGATAAGGTGCTTTTGCTGGTCGGCCTGGCTACCAAAGCCGGAAAAACGGTCAGCGGGGAATTTATGACAGAACGGGAAGTAAAATCCGGCCGCGCCGCATTGGTCATCCTGGCGGGGGACTCCTCTGAGAACACCAGGAAGAAGTTTTGCAATATGTGCGAATATTATGAAGTGCCAATTTATATTTACGGAGATAAAGATACCTTAGGGCATGCAATGGGAAAGGAATTCCGTGCATCTCTGGCGATATTGGACGAAGGATTTGCTGACGGGATTCAAAAACAGATGAAGGGAAACGATAGACAATTGCATAAAGGAGGTAGTATTTGACTATGGGAAAAATGAGAGTACATGAGCTGGCAAAGGAGCTGGGATTAGAAAATAGAGCATTACTGGATATACTGGCGAAGAAAAAGGTAGAGGTGAAAAATCATATGAATTCTCTGGAGGAATCCGTGATTTCGGACATCCGCAGGGAATTCGGAAAGAAACCGGCCGGTATGTCCGGCCCGGGAACCGCCGCAAAGCCGGCGGAAAAAACGGAGGCGGCGTCGAAGAAACCGGAAGCGCTGATGAAAGCAGAGACACCTGCGCGGACGGAAGCACCGGGAAGAGCAGAAACGCCTGCGCGGACGGAAGCGCCGGGAAGAGCGGAGACGGCTGACAGCGCGGTTCCTCCGATGCAGACGGAAAAGACAGAGGAAGCGGCAAAGGAAGAGGCGGCAGTGCCGAAAAAGAAAAAGATCGTTCAGATCTTCCGTCCTCAGAATGCCAAGAATCCGGGACGGATGTCCGGAGGACGCTCGGGGGCGGATCGGCGCTCTCAGGGACGGCCCCAGGGGGCAGAGAGGCGGCCGTCAGGGCAGCCGGGTACAGAGAGACGACCTCAGGGAATGCAGCCGGGAGAACGGCGCGCCCAGGGACAGCCGGCAGCAGGAGCCCGGCCCCAGGGACGCCTCCAGGGGGCGGAGAGACGCCCCATGCCGGGAGCAGGCGTACGTCCCCAGGGATCACATCAGACACGTCCCCAGGGAATGCAGGGGAATCCACAGGGAGCAGAAGACGTGCAGGCACAGGAGGCTTCCATGCGCAGACAGGATGCTGTTTCTGGCCGTCCCGTTTCGGAGGAGCAGGGCGCGAAGACAGTGCAGCCCCGAGGCGCTTCGAATCCGCAGGTACAAAACCAGGCTGTCCGGAGTTCTCAGGAGGTTCAGGTACAAAAGGAAGGAATGCAGGAAGTAAAAGGAAACGCAGGGGAAGAACAGATGAAAAATAGACGTTCGCAGGAAAGCAACGTACAGGAAAACAGCCAGAATACAAATGTACGCGGCAATATGCAGAATCAGCGTCCGAGACAGGGCGCAGGCCAGGGAGTACAGTCCCAGGGCAATCGGGAGGGAGGACGCTTTGGAAACAGCCAGGGCGGGCGTTCCCAGGATGGCGGCCGCATGAATCGGGACGGCCAGGGAGCGCGTCCCGGAAGACGGGATGGTGCCCGTCCCCAGGGAGAGGGCCAGAGGGACCGTTTCGGCGGACGTTCCCAGGGAGAAGGCCAGAGGGACCGCTTCGGCGGACGCTCTCAGGGAGAAGGTCAGAGAGACCGTTTCGGCGGACGCTCCCAGGGAGGCGGCCAGGGAGACCGCTTCGGCGGACGCTCCCAGGGAGAGGGCCAGAGAGACCGTTTCGGCGGACGTTCCCAGGGAGAGGGCCAGAGAGACCGCTTCGGCGGACGCTCCCAGGGAGGCGGCCAGGGAGACCGTTTCCAGCGGGGAGACCGGGGCGGCCAGCGTCCGTCTGGAAGACCGGGAGCGCGCAGGGAAGACCGGGATTCCATTCCCACACCTATGGTAGAGCAGCAGAAGAGTCAGAGGAATAAAGGAAAAGACAAAGAGAAAGACTATAAGAAAAAAGAACTCCGGGATTCAGAATTTGAAAACAAGGGCAAGAAGGGCAAGAAGCAGAAACCGGCAGCAGAGACGAAAAAGCCGCAGCAGAAGGCTGCGTCGGTGGAGGAGATCAAGCAGATCATCCTTCCGGAGCTTCTGACCATCAAAGAGCTTGCGGATAAGATGAAGATCGTTCCGTCTATTATCGTAAAGAAGCTCTTTATGCAGGGAAAGGTAGCCACCGTCAATCAGGAGATCGACTATGATACGGCGGAAGAGATCGCCATGGAATTTGATGTTCTGTGTGAGAAGGAGGAAGTGGTGGACGTCATCGAAGAGCTTCTGAAGGAGGATGAAGAGGACGAGAGCACCATGGAGAAGCGTCCTCCGGTGGTCTGTGTCATGGGACACGTAGACCACGGAAAGACCTCCCTTCTGGATGCCATTCGTCATACCAACGTGATCGACCGGGAAGCCGGCGGCATCACGCAGCATATCGGAGCTTATGTGGTGGAGGCCAACGGTGAGAAGATCACATTTTTAGATACTCCGGGACATGAGGCGTTTACCGCCATGCGTATGCGGGGCGCCAACTCCACGGATATCGCAATCCTTGTTGTGGCCGCGGACGACGGCGTGATGCCCCAGACCGTAGAGGCGATCAACCATGCCAAGGCGGCGGGGATCGAAATCATCGTTGCCATCAATAAGATCGATAAGCCAAGCGCAAACATCGAGCGTGTAAAGCAGGAGCTGACAGAATATGAACTGATCGCGGAGGACTGGGGCGGAAGCACGGTTTTTGTACCGGTATCCGCACACACAGGAGAGGGAATCTCCGACCTGCTGGAAATGATCCTCCTGACAGCGGAGGTGCTGGAGCTCAAAGCAAACCCGAAGCGTGAGGCAAGGGGTCTTGTGATTGAGGCACAGCTGGATAAGGGCAAGGGCTCTGTGGCAACCGTCCTCGTACAGAAGGGAACCCTTCATGTGGGAGATGCCATTGCGGCAGGCTCCGCCCATGGAAAGGTCCGGGCAATGATGGACGATAAGGGAAGACGCGTGAAGGAGGCAGGCCCGTCCAAGCCGGTAGAGATCCTGGGACTCAACGACGTACCCAAGGCTGGAGAGATCTTCGTAGGATGCGCAACGGAAAAGGAAGCGCGTAACTTCGCGGAGACCTTTATTTCCCAGAATAAGATGAAGCTGCTGGAGGATACCAAGTCCAAGATGTCATTGGATGATCTGTTCTCCCAGATTCAGGAGGGCAATCTGAAAGAGCTGAACATCGTAGTCAAGGCAGATGTGCAGGGCTCTGTGGAAGCGTTGAAGCAAAGTCTCTTGAAGCTGTCTAACGACGAGGTTGTGATTAAGATCATCCATGGCGGCGTAGGAGCCATCAACGAATCCGACGTGACCCTTGCGTCTGCTTCCAACGCCATCATCATCGGCTTTAACGTAAGGCCGGATGCCACCGCAAAGGAGATTGCGGACCATGAAGGCGTGGACCTGCGTCTGTACAGAGTCATCTACAATGCCATTGAGGATGTGGAAGCAGCCATGAAGGGGATGCTGGATCCGATCTTTGAGGAAAAGGTACTGGGTCATGCGGAAGTCCGCCAGACCTTCAAGGCATCCGGTGTGGGAACCATTGCGGGCGCATATGTGCAGGATGGTATCTTTGAGCGGAACTGCTCCGTCCGACTCACCCGTGACAATGTGGTGATGTTCGATGGCCCGCTGGCATCTCTGAGACGTTTTAAGGATGATGTCAAGGAAGTCCGTGCCGGATACGAATGTGGTTTTGTATTTGAAAACTACAACGACATCCAGGAGGGTGACTCCGTGGAAGCATACAAGATGGTGGAAGTGGAGAGAAAATAAGAATAGAATCGGAATTGGGAATAAAAGGAGCGGTTATGAGAAAAAACAGTATTAAAAATACGAGAGTCAATGCAGAGGTCCAGCGGGAATTGAGTAACATACTGCGCGGGGGCATCAAAGACCCCAGGGTCGCGCCCATGACTTCCGTGGTAGCTGTTGAAGTGGCTCCCGACCTGAAGACCTGCAAAGCATATATCAGCGTATTCGGAGACCGTAAGGCGCAGGAAGACACGCTTGACGGGCTTCGGAGCGCAGAGCGGTATATCCGCCGTGAACTGGCAAGGACGATCAACATGAGAAATACTCCGGAGATTCAATTCGTACTGGATCAGTCGATCGAGTACGGTGTGAATATGAGCAGAAAAATTGATGAGCTGACCAGAGATTTGAAAGATGGGGATGAAGAATGAATATAAGTTTATCAGAGCTTTTAGATGGAAAGAAGACAGTGGCCCTGGGCGGGCATATCCGCCCGGACGGCGACTGTGTAGGCTCCTGTATGGGACTGTATCTGTATCTGAGGGAACAATATCCGCAAATGGATACGGATGTGTATCTGGAATACATTCCGGAAGCCTACCGTTTTATCCAGGATACGGAAGCGGCCCGTCACGACATCACGCCTGGGCAGGTATATGACCTGTTTATCTGTCTGGACTGCGGGGATGAAGAACGGCTTGGGTTTGCCGCGCCTCTGTTTGAGAGCGCTCGGCAGACCTGCTGCATCGACCACCATGCCAGCAACCGGTCCTTTGCGGATTATAATGAGATCGTGGCAGATGCCAGCTCCACCTCAGAGCTGGTATACCATCTGCTGGATCAGGAAAAGATCAGCCGTGCCTGCGCGGAAGCGCTCTATATGGGAATCGCGCATGACACGGGCGTGTTCAGGTATTCCTGTACCAGTCCGGAGACCCTGGAAGCGGCGGCCGGACTGCTGAGAAAGGGAATCCACGGCAGCGAGATCGTGGAAAAGACTTTTTACGAAAAGACCTATGTACAGAACCAGATCCTGGGGCTGGCACTGCTGGAGAGTATCCTGATCCTTGACAAGCGTTGCATCGTGACCTGGATCACGAAAAAGAACATGGCGTTTTTTGAGGCCATTCCCGCGGATATGGACGGGATTGTAAATCAGCTCAAGCAGACCAAGGGAATGGAGGTAGCTCTGTTCCTGTATGAGATCGACACACAGCTCTTTAAGGTTAGCCTTCGCTCCAGAGATCAGGTGGATGTGAGTAAGATTGCTACATATTTCGGAGGCGGCGGCCATGTGAAGGCTGCCGGATTTACAATGGCAGGGACGGTTCACGATGTGATCAACAACGTGAGCCATCAGATCGCCCTGCAGTTGGACGGAGCCTGCTGATGTGGAATGGAATTTTAAATATTTACAAAGAAAAAGGCTATACGTCCCATGATGTGGTGGCAAAGCTCAGGGGGATCGTAAAGCAGAAAAAGATCGGGCATACGGGAACGCTGGATCCGGACGCAGAGGGCGTGCTTCCTGTCTGCTTGGGAAAGGCAACCCGGCTGTGTGATATGCTGACGGACCAGAGCAAGACCTATGAGGCCGTGCTTTTGCTGGGAAAGACGACGGATACACAGGATATCACAGGGCAGATTTTGGAGGAGCGGGAGACCGGGCATCTGACAGAGGAAGAGGTCTGCGCCTGCATTGCCGGGTTTACAGGAGAATATGCGCAGCTTCCGCCCATGTATTCCGCCTTGAAGGTGAATGGGAGGAAGCTCTATGAGTTGGCCCGCCAGGGGATTGAGGTGGAGAGGAAAAAACGAAGCGTGACGATCCATGAGATTTTGATCCAGGAGGTTTCCCTTCCACGGGTCCGGATGCGGGTGCGCTGCTCCAAAGGGACGTATATCCGGACCCTGTGCCATGATATCGGCAGGGAACTGGGCTGCGGGGGGTGTATGGCAGCGCTCCTCCGGACACAGGCAGGCTGCTTTGAACTAAAAGACAGTATGAAGTTGAGGGAAGTAGAGGAAGCCTGCGCGGCGGGAGAACTGTCCCGGGTGCTCCTGCCGGTGGACGCAGTGTTTCATCACCTGAAAGAGGTCCGAATCCTGGAACCATATCAGAACCTGGCTTACAACGGGAATCCTTTTTCCGAAAGCCAGATCGGGCAGAAGCCGGACACCCCGGAGGATCCCGAAAAGGCAGACTGCGTCAGGGCTTCTCAGGAGGCCGTCCGGGAGAGGCAGGGGCGGTTTTGTAATGGGGAACAGGTGCGGGTCTATGACCGGGAGCGGCATTTTATCGGGATCTACCGGTATCATGCGGGAAAACAGGTATTCCGTGTTGAGAAGATGTTTCTGGACCAAGAGGCGGCGGAGGATTGACATGCGTTATATGACAGAGATTCATTCTTATCAGAGCGAAAAGCGTTCGGCGGTGACACTGGGAAAGTTCGAGGGACTTCACAGAGGGCATCAGAAGCTGATCAGCAAGGTCAAAGAATATGCGTCGGAGGATGTGGAAAGTATCGTCTGCGCGTTTGATATGGGAAAAGCCTCCCTTTTGACGGCACGGGAGAAAAAAGAACGGCTGGAATCCGAAGTGGATCTTATGATCGCCTGCCCGTTTACGAAGGAGCTGCGGGAGATGGAGGCGGAGGACTTCATCCGGCAGATCCTGGCAGAGAGGTTCCGCGCGGCCTATGTGGTGGTGGGGACGGATTTCCGGTTCGGCCATGAGAAGCGTGGGGACGCGGACATGCTGGCACGGTATGCGGATACGTATGGATATCATCTGGACGTGGTGGAGAAGGAGCGTTACCAGGACCGGGTCATCAGCAGCACCTATGTCCGGGAGGCGTTAAGTGAAGGAAATGCAGAGCTTGCGAAGGCTTTGCTGGGCTATCCTTATCAGATCACCGGCAGGGTGGAGCACGGGAAGCGGCTGG
The DNA here is from genome assembly GCF_056796775.1 of Schaedlerella sp. Classification (NCBI taxonomy): domain Bacteria; kingdom Bacillati; phylum Bacillota; class Clostridia; order Lachnospirales; family Lachnospiraceae; genus Schaedlerella; species Schaedlerella sp. Next base: position 203,986 of record NZ_JBQIKP010000001.1, on the reverse strand, counting down.
GACGTACGCTGGGTTTTCCGACCATGAATGTGGCGCCCCCTCCGGAAAAGATCCTGCCCCGGTTCGGTGTCTACGCCTGCCGGATCCAGGTGGAAGAAGCGTGCTATCCGGGGATCGGCAACCTGGGGGTGAAGCCTACCGTGGCGGAGGAAGCCAAAGTTCTGGCAGAGGCCTATGCATTTGACTTTGCAGGAGATGCGTATGGAAAAGAGGTCACGGTGGAATTTCACGCCTTCGAACGTCCGGAGCAGAGGTTCGGCTCTGTGGAGGAGTTAAAAGCCCGGGTGGACGCGGATATTCGTTTCGGACGGGAATACTTTTCTTCCCACGCCGGAAGGGAAACAGTGAAAGAAACATAAAGTTATTTACAGAAGCAAACGTTTCGCAGAGAAAGTGTTGGGGATAAACAAATGAATGTTACAAATATCATTTCGTTGTTTGGAGGACTTGGGATGTTCCTGTTCGGGATGAAGCTCATGAGCGACGGACTGGAGCAGGTGGCAGGCGCGAGGATGCGTTCCATTCTGGAATTTTTTACGCAGAACCGCTTTATCGGAATGATCGTGGGACTGATTTTTACCGGGATTATACAGTCCTCCAACGCAACTACGGTGATGGTGGTCAGCTTTGTCAATTCCGGGCTGATGCAGCTTTCCCAGGCTGCGGGTCCGATCCTGGGAGCCAACATCGGTACTACGGTGACCGGTCAGCTGATCGCGTTCAATCTGGCGGAGATCGCCCCACTGTTTGTGATTATCGGTGCGGTGATGTATATGTTTTTTGAAAACCAGAATGTGAAAAAGATCGGGATTGTTTTGTTGGGATTCGGGATCCTGTTTATGGGACTGAGTACCATGGGAGAGAGAATGACCGGTCTGCAGGATTCCCCACAGATCGTGGAACTGCTGCAGTCCATGAAAAATCCGATGGTGGCGATCTTGCTGGGATTTGTGGTGACGGCAGTTCTGCAGAGCGCCTCCGCCTCAGTGGGCATTATCATCCTGATGGCGGCGCAGGGGCTTTTGGCCTTTGAAATCTGCTTTTTCCTGATCCTTGGCTGCAACATGGGCTGCTGTATTTCCGCGCTGCTTGTCAGCCTGAACGGAAATAAAGACGCGAAGCGCGCGGCCTGGATCCATCTGCTGTTCAATATCATCGGTTCTTTGATCGTGTTCGTGATGCTGCTGGTGGCTCTGGGTCCGATCTGCGATCTCTTTATGAGGATATCCGGAAACGATGTGGGGCGTGCGGTAGCCAATGCGAATACGCTTATCAAGGTGCTTGAGGTGGTTTTGCTGTTTCCATTTATGGGATGGATCGAGAGATTGACGCATATCATTATACCGGGTGAGGATGCGGCGCAGGAGGAGACGACACATAAGCTGCAATATATCAACAAGTCTATTTCCGCAGCCACTGCTGTGATTGACGCGATCCATGAGATGCAGCATATGGGAGAGCTGGCAAAGGAAAACCTGCGAATCAGCATGGAGGCCCTGTGCAGTCCGGACCAGGAGAAGATTGAGGAGGTCTATGAGCGGGAGCAGTATATTGATTATCTGAACCAGGAGATCACCGCCTACCTCGTGCAGATCAACAGCCTGGATATTCCGATGGCCGATGGAAAGATGGTCGGCGGCCTGTTCCATGTGGTCAACGATATCGAGCGGATCGGCGACCATGCGGAGAACTTTGCGGATTCGGCAAAGCGCCGTTTTGAAAAAGAAATTCCGTTCAGCGAGAAGGCTGTCAGACAGATGCAGGAGATGACGGATATGGTTCTCAGACAGCTGGATTACGCGTTCAACATGTTTTCGAACCAGAGTCTGGAGCATATGCGGGAGATCCTTCGGCTTGAGGACGCCGTGGATGAAAAGGAGAAGCGGCTCCGCAAGGCGCATGTCAAGCGGCTCACGAAAGGAAAGTGTACACCGGAGGCCGGCGTACTCTACTCGGATGTGATCTCGGGGCTGGAGCGTGTGGGAGATCATGCGACTAACATCGCGTTTGCCCTGCGGCCGGAAAACCAGGATGAGCTGGAGGAACTGGAAGAGGAAGAAGATTAAAAGGTCAAGTAGACATACCCTGCAAGGGGTATGTCTACTTGACCGATGAAAACGCAGGATGAAAAATGTTAAAAATTATCACTTTACAGTGAAGGGGATTCTATGTTATAGTATACGGGTATCAGACAGCCGGTGTTCAGTAACCGGACAACTCCGACCGTTACCTAATACCAGGCGTTCATTAAGAATTTCAAGGAGGAATACAACATGATCTCAGGAGAGAAGAAACAGGCAATCATCAAAGAATACGGAAGAAGCGAAGGAGATACCGGATCACCGGAGGTACAGGTAGCGATCCTGACAGCAAGGATCAATGAGCTGACCGAGCATTTTAAGGCGAATCCGAAGGATCACCATTCCAGAAGAGGTCTTTTGAAGATGGTAGGACAGAGAAGAGGCCTGCTGGCATACCTGAAGAAGATCGACATTGAGAGATACCGTTCTCTGATCGAAAGGCTTGGATTGAGAAAGTAATCATCCAACCGTACAGGTGGAATAATTTCTCATACAATTTTATAGCTGGTAGATTCGCCCTAAGCTGATCAACGGCTTAGGGCTGTTTTTTACATTTATAAAGGAGGACAAGTGATGAGGCAGATTTCAGGCAACAAATTGTTGGTAAAAGCTTTAAAGGAAGAAGGCGTGGATACCCTGTTTGGCTATCCGGGAGCCTGTACCATCGATATCAGCGATGAATTATACAGGCAGAGTGATATCCGGGTGATCCTTCCCCGGCATGAGCAGGCGCTGGTGCATGAGGCGGACGCTTATGCAAGAACCACGGGAAGGACCGGGGTCTGTCTGGTCACCAGCGGACCAGGGGCCACCAATCTGGTGACAGGACTGGCAACGGCCAATTATGACAGCGTGCCTCTGGTATGCTTTACGGGACAGGTGGCGCGTCATCTCATCGGAAATGACGCGTTCCAGGAAGTGGACATTGTGGGGATCACAAGAAGCATCACAAAGTACGGTGTGACCGTCCGCAACCGGGCGGATCTGGGCAGGATCATCAAGGAAGCTTTTTATATCGCGCGGACAGGCCGACCGGGACCGGTGCTGATCGATCTGCCCAAGGATGTGATGGCGGAGCTGGGAAACGCGGATTATCCCAAGGATGTGAATATCCGCGGCTACAAGCCCAATACCAATGTCCATATCGGACAGCTCAAGCGTGCCCTGAAGATGCTGCATAAAGCAAAGCGGCCCCTGTTCCTGGCAGGGGGAGGCGTAAATATCGCAGAGGCCAACGAGGTATTCATGGAGGTGGTGGATAAGACCGGTGTGCCGGTGATCACCACAGTCATGGGACGGGGGGCGATCCCTACAGATCACCCGCTGTTCATCGGCAATCTGGGAATGCATGGCGCCTATGCGGCCAATATGGCGGTGAGCGAGTGTGATCTGCTGTTTTCCATCGGCACCCGGTTCAATGACCGGATCACCGGAAAGCTCCATGCCTTTGCGCCCAATGCGAAGATTGTCCATATCGATATCGATACCGCATCGATTTCCAGAAATATTTCCGTGGATGTGCCCATCGTAGCGGACGCGAAAGAAGCCATTATGAAGATGAAGGAGTATGTAGAAAGCTGCAATACCAAAAAGTGGCTCAAAGAGATTGAGGGCTGGAAGCAGGAGCACCCGCTGGCTATGCGGCCGCATAAGAGCCTGGGGCCGGTGGATATCCTGGATGCGGTCAACCGCCAGTTTGAGGAGGCCATTGTGGTGACGGACGTAGGGCAGCATCAGATGTTTGCCGCCCAGTATACGGAGATCACGGCGAAAAAGAAGCTGATCATGTCCGGTGGACTGGGGACCATGGGTTATGGCTTTCCGGGAGGCATCGGAGCCAGACTCGGCAATCCGGATACGCCGGTCATTGTGATCTCCGGCGACGGCGGGATGCAGATGAATATTCAGGAATTTGCCACCGCGGTTCTGGAAGAGCTTCCGGTCATCGTCTGCGTGTTCAATAATACATATCTGGGAATGGTACGGCAGTGGCAGAAGCTGTTTTACGGAAAGCGCTACGGCATGACGGATCTGCGCGCCGGTGCGCTGACCCGCAGGACCGGCGGCGAAGAAAAGCCGGTCTACACGCCGGACTTTGTGAAGCTGGCGGAGAGCTACGGGGCAAAGGGCATCCGTGTCACACAGCGGGAAGAGGTGGAAGCCGCATTCGAAGAGGCAAAGAAGAATACGAAGACGCCGACCTTGATCGAATTTATCATAGATCCCGAGGAGATGGTGTATCCCATGATCCAGCCGGGCGGAACCCTGGAGGAAATGATCCTGGACTGCTGATCGGATGTTTCGGGAGGATCCTGAGTGTCAAAATGGCTTTCATGATAATATGCGGAAGCGCTGCCCCCCGGCAGGCCTTCCGTATGAAAGAGGAGTGAAAACAGAGATGGATAATAGTATAAAAAAGAGATGGATTTCGTTATATGTGGAAAATCAGGTTGGTGTGCTGTCGAAGATCTCCGGGCTGTTTTCCGGTAAATCCTATAACCTGGACAGCCTGACGGTGGGAACAACGGAGGATCCCACGGTATCCCGTATGACCATCGCCACTGTCAGCGACGACGAGACCTTTGAGCAGATCAAAAAGCAGCTCAACCGGATGGTGGAAGTGATCAAGGTCATCGATTTTACGGATGTATTTGTCCGGATGAAGGAGATCCTCTATGTAAAAGTGAAAAAGTGTACCAGGGACGACAAGGCAGAGCTGTTCCAGATCGCGGATACCTTTAAGGCCAGGGTCATCGACTACGGAAAAGACAGTCTCCTTCTGGAGTTCGTCCAGACAGCGACAAAGAACGACGCGGTGGTGAAGCTGCTGAAGGAAGAATTTAAAAATATAGAGGTGGTCCGTGGAGGCAGTGTAGGAATCGAATCCATCAGTATGATGGAGCGATAGAAGTTACGATTCACAGACGTGTAACAATTCGGGTACAGAGTCGTCAAGCTTGCTTGTAAGACGCTGTATTCGAATTGTTATGCGGCTGGAAGCAGTCACTCAACGTACATAAGCAAAAGGGAAGCTGCGCAGCAGCGGTTTTGCGCATGTATGTTGAGCGGCTGTGAATCGTAAACGGCCTGAGGAAATGAATCGGGGAATAAATTGTAATAAAAAACAGAGTGCGCTCTTGAATTTTGTGCGGGATGGTATTATAATGATTTTTATTATAGAGGAATGGAGGAGATACTGATGGAGAAAAAGAAGATTGACTGGGAGAATCTGGGTTTTGCCTATATGAAGACCGATAAGCGGTATGTATCCAACTACAGGGACGGGGCATGGGACGCGGGTGCTCTCATTGAGGACGCGGATATCACCATGAACGAATGTGCCGGCGTCCTGCAGTATGCGCAGACGATCTTTGAGGGGCTGAAAGCCTATACGACAGAGGACGGACGGATCGTGACCTTCCGGCCGGACCTGAACGGGCAGCGCATGATGGATTCCGCAGCCAGGATGGAGATGCCCCAGTTTGATGCGGACCGCTTTGTGGACGCGGTGACGCAGACAGTCAAGGCAAACGCCGCATACGTACCTCCATACGGCTCCGGGGCAACCCTGTACATCCGGCCTTATATGTTCGGGATCAATCCGGTCATCGGCGTGAAGCCTGCGGACGAGTATCAGTTCCGTGTATTTACGACTCCGGTGGGGCCCTATTTCAAGGGCGGCGTGAAGCCGCTGACGATCTGTGTGTCTGACTTTGACCGCGCCGCGCCGCGGGGAACCGGGCATATCAAGGCGGGCTTGAACTATGCCATGAGCCTCCATGCGATCGTGAGCGCGCATGCCAATGGATTTGATGAAAATCTGTATCCGGATTCTGCGACCAGAACAAAGGTGGAGGAGACCGGAGGGGCCAACTTCCTTTTTGTGACAAAGGAGAACAAGATCGTGACGCCTCACTCGAATACCATTCTTCCGTCGATCACCAGACGTTCCCTGATGTATGTGGCGGAGCATTATCTGGGACTGGAAGTAGAAGAGCGGGATGTATACCTGGATGAGCTGAAGGATTTTGCGGAATGCGGGCTCTGCGGGACTGCGGCAGTCATTTCCCCGGTGGGAAAGATTGTGGACCACGGAAAAGAGATCTGCTTCCAGAGCGGCATGGAGAAGATGGGCGGGACGACCCGGAAGCTGTACGAGACACTGACCGGTATCCAGATGGGACAGATCGAAGCTCCGAAAGGATGGATCCATGTAATCGAATAATGAACAGGAAAATCATGGGATGCCAGCTTATAAAAGTTGGCATCTTTTTTATAAATCTGTTTACAATGATTTGGCAGAATGCTATGATAGAGCATGGGAAAATTAAGATGTGAAGTATCAAGGGAGTATGTTCAATGAAATGGGGAGTGCTTGCCACTGGCCTCATTAGTGTTGTGTTATTATGGTGCATATGGAACTGGAAGCCGCTGGAGGTCCATGCAGAGATTGCATCAGACGATGCGTTTGAGGGAGTAACATGGGAAAAGATCATAGAAGATGACATCGAAGGGCCAAAAGGCGTCATTCAGTCGATGTGCGTGACAGAGGATTATATCATTCTGATCGAGAATTATGATGACAGCGCAGAAAAGTCGGACATTATAAAAGCGTATTATAGGAATGACACGGATGTCCACGGAAAACCGGTGGACAAGTATTCCCTGGCAAAGCGGGTAGTGGAACGAAACTACGAGCATGGAAACGGAATGGCATATAATCCGAACACCGGGGAGATCGCAGTCGCCCTGTATACCCATCTGAACCCGGAAAACAGAGGGTGCATTTTTCTGATAGACGCAGATACGCTTTCTTTCAAGAAAAAGATCAAGATCTCGGATGACTATGATATCCTGGGGATCGGCTATGATGAGGAACAGGACCGCTATGTCATCCAGACCAATGTGGACGGGGGATATAGCTTCAAGATTCTGGACAGTCAGTTCCAGATCATAGAGGACCTGGGAGAATACGAAGGCTCTTCCAAGGGCAATAATTTTCAGGACCTGTGTGTCAGCGGGGATTATATCATCAATTTTCCTCTGACGCTGGGGCTGGGGATCGGAGATTTCCTGAATGTCTATTCCATTTCAAGAAGGGCTCTGGTATCTTGTCCGCAATTAGACTTTGGGCTGGATGCCGGAACCGTGGACGAGCCGGAGTCGATCTGCGAGCTGGAGCCGGGGGTATTTGCCGCGGTGGTGAATGTGTATAACGGAGACGGAAGCCGGAGATTTTCCGTTTATAAAACGATGGTGCCCTATAATTTTCCTGCGAAGCCTGCGGAAGAGAAAAAGCCGGAAAAAGAGGAAGCGGCCGGAGATGCCGGGAAAACGGAAGAAGCAGAACCAGCGGAAGGAGCTGAGACGGCAGCCCAGGGGGACGCGCAGAAAGACGAGCAGGAAGAGAAGCCGCCTCTGCGGGAGCGGATCAAGTCTCTTATGAAGACCACGTATTCTATGAAGAACATCATGAAGACGGCGCTGCTCATTTTCTTTGCTCTGGACATTGTCCTGGTCCTTTATCTCCGGGTTTTGGCTATACGGAGAAAGCGGAAGCGGAAGCTGGAGAAGGCCAGGCGGGAACGCCAGCGGATCCGTCAGGAGATCAGGGCCATGTATGGCGAGCGGCTGTAGAGGAAACAAAGGCAGGAGGGAGAGCAGTGAGGCGGTTTTGAAAGGACTGCCGAATGAGCGGGGCGGTATCAGGCAGAGGGAGGAGCTTTTTGGAGGCATATACGAGTTTTGCAAAGGTGTATGATCAGTTTATGGACAATGTCCCGTATGAAGAATGGGCGCAATATCTGCGCGGCGTGCTGGAAAAACACGGGATCCGGGACGGCCTGGTCTTAGAGCTTGGCTGCGGGACAGGCACTATGACGGAGCTGCTCTCCGGGTATGGGTATGACATGATCGGTGTGGACTGCTCGGAGGAAATGCTGGACGCGGCAATGGAAAAGCGGGAGGAATCCGGGCACGACATCCTGTATCTTCTGCAGGATATGCGGGAGTTCGAGCTGTACGGCACGGTTCGGGCGGTGGTCAGCGTCTGTGACTCGATCAACTATATTTTGGAGGAAAAGGAGCTGGAGCAGGTGTTCCGCTTGGTCAATAATTATCTGGATCCTGGCGGGATCTTTCTCTTTGATTTCAATACGGAGTATAAGTACCGGGAGGTTCTGGGGGACTGTACGATTGCGGAGTACCGGGAGGACTGCAGCTTTATATGGGACAATTATTATTATGAAGAGGAAGGGATTAACGAGTATGAACTGATCTTGTTCATTCGGGCGGGAAGGGACGGCAGTGTACCGGAGCATGAAAATGTACGGCCAAGGGAAGAGCTGTTTCGGCGGTTCCGGGAGACCCACCTTCAGAGAGGCTATACGCTGGAACAGATTCAAACCGCACTGCAGAATGCAGGGATAGAATACCTCGGCGCTTATGACGGAGATACAAAGTCCGGACCACATAGGCAGAGTGAACGGATCTATGTCGTTGCGCGGGAGCGAGGAAAAAAGAAAGCGGAAGAGAATATCCGCAACAGGAGGATCAAGCATGAATGATTATATCGTAAGGGCTACGGCTGCTGACGCGCAGATCCGTGCGTTTGCGGCGGTGACTACCAGACTGACGGAGGAAGCCAGGTCAAGGCACCAGACCAGTCCGGTGGCGACGGCGGCTCTTGGGAGGCTTTTAACCGGCGGCGTGCTGATGGGAAGCATGATGAAGAACCCGGAGGATGTACTGACGCTGCAGATCAAATGCGACGGGCCCATCGGTGGCCTGACGGTGACGGCGGATGCCATGGGACATGTGAAGGGCTATGTAAACCACCCGGAGGTGATGCTGCCTCCGAAAAACGGAAAGCTGGATGTGGGCGGCGCACTGGGCCAGGGGATTTTGAACGTGATCAAGGATATGGGACTCAAAGAGCCTTATTCCGGGCAGACGATTCTGCAGACCGGAGAGATTGCGGAAGACCTGACCTATTATTTTGCGGCTTCGGAGCAGGTTCCCTCGTCGGTCGGGCTGGGCGTTTTGATGAACCGGGAGAATACGGTGCGCTGCGCCGGGGGCTTTATCATACAGGTGATGCCCTTTGTGGAGGAGCGGGTGCTGAGGCAATTGGAGGAGAACATTGGGGCCATGAGGTCGGTGACGGACATGCTGGACGGCGGGCATTCGCCGGAGGAAATGCTGTCTGGGGTGCTTTCCGGCATGGAAGTGGAGATCACGGATACGATGCCTGCCGGATTTGCCTGCAGCTGTTCTGAAAGGCGGATCGAGAAGGCGCTGATCAGCATCGGGAAAAGTGAGATTGAGGATATGATCCGGGATGGAAAGCCCATTGAAGTGAAATGCCATTTCTGCAATACGGCGTATACGTTTTCGGTGGAGAAGCTTGGGCAGATCCTGGAAAAACAGAATGCTGTACTGGGGTAGTGTAAAGCATTGCATGAAAAAAATGGAACGGAAGGGTTGAAGAAAATGAAACATGGGTTTGTGAAGACGGCGGCGGCCACGCCGGACATCCGGGTTGCCGATACGGCGTATAATCAGGAAAAAATCTGTGAGTGTATCCTGGAGGCGGAAAAGCTTCGGGCGAAGATTCTGGTATTTCCCGAATTGTGCGTCACGGGATATACCTGCGGCGACTTGTTTACACAGGATGTACTTTTGAGAAATGCGAGACAGGCTTTGCTGCATATCGCGGAGTTTACGAAGGAAAAGGACATGCTTGTGTTTGTGGGCCTGCCGCTGTGCGTGGAGGGAAAGCTCTATAATGTGGCGGCGGCTTTGAACCGGGGAGAGATCCTGGGCTTTACGACGAAGACATTCCTGCCCAATTACGGAGAATTTTATGAGATGCGGCAGTTTACGCCGGGCCCGCGGACTGCAAGGATGATCGAATTTGAGGGGGCGCAGATCCCCTTTGGGCCTCAGCTTTTGTTTCCGTGCCGGAATATGGAGGAACTGGTGGTATCGGCGGAGATCTGCGAGGATGTGTGGTCCCCTGTCCCGCCCAGCATCCAGGCTGCGCTGGAAGGGGCGACGGTGATCGTAAACTGTTCGGCCAGCGACGAGACCATCGGAAAGGACGTCTACCGCAGGGAACTGATCCAGGGGCAGTCCGCCCGCCTGATCGCAGGATACGTGTATGCAAATGCGGGGGAAGGGGAGTCAACCACGGATCTGGTGTTCGGCGGTCACAATATTATTGCGGAGAACGGCGCCGTTCTGGAGGAGGCGCAGCGGTATGAGAATGACATCATCTGTTCGGAAATCGACGTTCGGAGGCTCTCCGGCGAACGGAGGAAAAATACCACCTTCGGCGGAACGGAGGAAAGGACACTTTTCAGGGTGCCTTTCTGTCTGGATGTGGAGGACACAGAGCTGACCCGGAAGTTTCCCAGGCAGCCCTTTGTACCCCAGGATGATGGAGTACGGGCAAAGCGCTGTGAGGAAATTCTGATGATTCAGGCCATGGGGCTGAAAAAGCGGCTGGCGCATACCCATGCAAAAACCGCTGTGGTGGGAATCTCCGGAGGACTGGACTCCACCCTGGCCCTTTTGGTCGCGGCCAGGGCCTTTGACCTGCTGGAAAGGGATAAGAAGGAGATTCTGGCGGTCACCATGCCCTGCTTTGGAACCACCGACAGGACGTACAACAATGCCTGCCGGATGGCGGTGAAGCTGGGGGCGACGCTGCGGGAGGTGCCCATCGGGGAGGCGGTGAATGTGCATTTCCGGGATATCGGACATGACCCCGCAGATCACAGCGTGACCTATGAGAACAGCCAGGCCAGGGAGCGCACCCAGGTTCTGATGGACCTTGCCAACCGGGACGGGGGGCTGGTCATCGGAACCGGGGATATGTCGGAGCTGGCGCTGGGGTGGGCCACCTACAACGGGGACCATATGTCCATGTACGGTGTCAACGCTTCCGTGCCCAAGACACTGGTGCGCCATCTGGTGAAGTATGCCGCTGACACGGCCAGGGATGAGGAGCTTAAAATGGTGCTCTATGATGTCCTGGATACGCCGGTGAGTCCGGAGCTTCTGCCGCCCAGGGAAGGGAACATTGCGCAGAAGACGGAAGACCTGGTGGGGCCCTATGAGCTGCACGACTTTTTCCTGTACTATATGGTCCGTTTCGGATATGAGCCGGGGAAGATCTACAGGCTTGCGCGGCAGACCTTTGCAGGGAAGTACGAACCGGCTGTGATTCGGAAATGGCTGGAGACTTTCTGCCGGAGATTCTTCAGCCAACAGTTCAAGCGGTCCTGCCTGCCGGACGGTCCCAAGGTGGGGACGGTGGCGCTCTCACCCAGGGGAGACTGGAGGATGCCAAGCGACGCATGGGCGTCAGGGTGGCTGGAAGATTTGGAAAAAGAATGACGATTGTAAAGGATGCCCGGAAAAAAAGCGGCATCCTTTTTTGATGCCATCGTATGTAGGCTGGAGAGTTACATGTCACACACTGACCAATCACTACGCTGATTGGTCAGGAGGATGCACATAAAAGCTGGGATTCAGGCCGTCCATTGCCGTAGGCAATTTTAAATGACGGCCTGAGTTACAGGGCACGCCTGGTCAAGGTGTGACCTGTAACGCTGGAGAAAAGTTCTCAGAAGCATGATGAAAAATTCAATTGCGCTGGTTAGCAGAGTATGGTATAATAATTAAGTCTGCGGGCAGTTGTTTAGTTCCCGAGACCACTGAAAAGTACATCTGCCAAACAGGTTTAGCAAAAGGGCGGATTCCAGGTGTGTTTTTCAGTAGTTTCGGACTCTTCTGTAGGCAGACGAATCCATGACGAAAAGGAGAGTACCATGTATAACAAGTATGAAATGGAGCTTGCGGGGAGGACCCTGCGGGTGGATGTGAACCGGGTTGCCAAGCAGGCCAACGGCGCGGTTCTGATGCATTACGGAGAGACGACGGTGCTGTGTACGGCTACGGCGTCCGAGAAGCCGAGGGACGGGATTGACTTTTTCCCTCTGAGCGTGGAATACAATGAGCGGATGTATTCCGTGGGCAAGATCCCGGGCGGATTTAACAAAAGGGAGGGAAAGGCGTCGGAGAATGCGGTTCTGACAGACCGTGTCATCGACCGTCCCATGCGGCCTTTGTTCCCCAAGGATTACAGGAATGACGTGACGTTAGAGAACCTGGTGATGTCCGTGGACCCGGACTGCAGTCCGGAGCTGACGGCCATGCTGGGAGCGGCCATTGCGGTGAGCATCTCGGATATTCCTTTTGACGGCCCGATTTCCACCACCCAGGTGGGGCTCATTGAGGATCAGTTTGTATTCAATCCCACTGCGGAGCAGAAGGAAGCTTCCAGGATGGCTCTGACCGTGGCGTCCACCAGGGAAAAGGTGATCATGATCGAAGCCGGGGCGGAGGAAGTGCCCGAGGCGCAGATGATCGAAGCGATTTTCGCGGCCCATGAAGTGAATCAGAAGGTCATTGCGTTTATCGATACCATCGTGGCGGAGTGCGGCAAGCAAAAGCACACGTACGAGAGCTGCGCGGTGCCGGAAGAGCTGTTTGAAGCAATCAAAGAGATCGTGCCGCCCTCAGAGATGGAAGAGGCGGTATTTACAGATGACAAGCAGACGCGGGAGGAGAACATCCGCGTGATCAAAGAGAAGCTGGAGGAAGCATTTGCAGAGAAGGAAGAGTGGCTGGAAGTGCTGGGCGAGGCGGTATACCAGTATCAGAAGAAGACCGTCAGAAAGATGATCCTCAAAGACCATAAGCGTCCCGACGGACGTGCCATTGACCAGATCCGGCCGCTGGCGGCTGAGGTGGATCTGATCCCGAGAGTCCACGGGTCCGCAATGTTTACCCGGGGACAGACTCAGATCTGCACGGTGACCACACTGGCGCCGTTATCCGAGGCGCAGAGGCTGGACGGGCTGGATGAGTCCGAGACCTCCAAGCGCTATATGCATCATTATAATTTCCCTTCCTACTCCGTAGGAGAGACGAAGCCCTCCAGAGGACCGGGAAGACGTGAGATCGGGCATGGCGCGCTGGCAGAGAGGGCGCTGCTTCCGGTGCTGCCAAGCGAAGCAGAATTTCCCTATGCGATCCGTACGGTATCGGAGACATTTGAGTCCAACGGCTCCACATCCCAGGCGAGCGTGTGCGCGTCCAGTATGTCCCTGATGACGGCAGGCGTGCCGATCAAGGCGGCGGTTGCGGGAATCTCCGCAGGACTGGTGACAGGCGATACGGATGAGGATTATCTGGTTCTGACCGATATCCAGGGACTGGAGGATTTCTTCGGAGATATGGACTTTAAGGTGGCGGGTACCCACAAGGGAATCACCGCGATCCAGATGGATATCAAGATCCACGGCCTGACCCGTCCTATTATCGAGGAAGCCATTGCGGCTACCAAGAAGGCAAGGACCTATATCCTGGATGAAGTGATGAATCCGGCGATTGCAGAGCCCAGGCCGGAGGTTGGAGAGTATGCGCCGAAGATCATCCAGATGCAGATTGATCCCCAGAAGATCGGGGACGTGGTTGGACAGAGGGGAAAGACCATCAACGCCATCATTGAGGAGACCGGCGTGAAGATTGATATCGAGGACGACGGAGCGGTATCCATCTGCGGAACAGAGCAGGAGAGTATGGATAAAGCGGCAAAACTGATCTCCACCATTGTGACGGAATTTGAAGCCGGACAGGTATTCGAAGGAAAGGTAGTCAGCATCAAGGACTTCGGGGTATTCCTGGAATTTGCTCCGGGCAAGGAAGGCATGGTGCACATTTCCAAGATTGCGAAGCACCGCGTGAATAAGGTGGAAGATGTCCTGAAGATGGGAGATGTGGTAAAAGCTGTCTGCCTTGGAAAGGACAAGATGGGAAGATTCAGCTTCAGTATGCGTGATGTAGCAGAATAGAGAACAATAAAAAACCTGCCGGTGAGGCAGGTTTTTTATTGTTCAGATTACCAATCTGTATAGATATCAATGGTGCCGCTGGCACATCCGCAGTCATATACCTTGCCTGTGCCGAGAGAGGTCTCTACAATACTTCCCCAGGGAAGGTCGCTGCTTGCAACACAGATATAACCGTCAGCATCGCGGATGGTTCCGTCCGATGCAACATGGCGTCCGGGAATATTCAGACCGCCTCCGGGAAGGACTTTCTGGGAATAATAGGTCTCACGGTGTCCGTTGTAATATACCACACCCTTCGAAGGGGTCAGTGCCCCGCCGCTTTCACTGGGAATATATGTGGTCTCCTGGGTAGGGATATCGGTATCCGCCTTCTCATCCTCCTGGGTACCGTCCGCGTCGGGAGCGGTGGAATCTGTCTGGGGTCTGTCTCCTGAGGGTACAGTGGAAACCGGTTTCTGCGCTTCTGCGGCTTTTTTTGCTTCCGCGGCCTTCTGCGCTTCTGCGACTCTTCTTGCTTCTTCTGCGGCCCGTGCCTGTTCCGCGCGCAGTGCCTGAAGCTTCTGATTGAATACGGCCAGATCTGTTGATGTCTCAGCCGCCTTCTGGTTCAAAGCATCCTGCTGGCTTTTCAGCTGGGTCTGCAGGCTGTTTAGGGAATTCTGCTTTTCCGTCAGATCGGCTTCCTGCTGTTCGATCCCCTTCTGGATGCTCCGAAGATTTTCCAGCTTTTCACGGTCATAGCTGCTGATATTCTGTATAAATTCCGCCCGGTTCAGAAAATCGGACATATTCTCGGCGGAGAACAGCAAATCCAAAAGATTATTATTGCCGTTTTCATACATATACTTGATCCGTGTCTTCATGTCATCGTACTGCCTGATCTCGTTCTCCCGGGAAATCGCAAGAGAGTCCTGGATACGAAACATCTCATTGTTGGCATCCTGAATCTTGGTCTCCGTAGATGCGATCTCATCGCTGATGGCCAGCAGATCCTGATTGATATCGTTCAGCAGATTTTGAAGATCACTGGTTTTGCTTTCCAGATTCTCGATCTCATCCGCATAGACAGGAACTGACATCAACAGCATGACAGATGCAAGGAGAAAGGCCGGTATGGCTTGTACTTTTCGTTTCATACGCAATCACAAATCAAATCCTTTCTTTATGATCCGTACTCTGCTGCGCCTGCACAGAGTACCTTGTCTGTATATTATATAGTGAATTTTCCAAAAGCGCAAGCCTTAAAAGGAATATTTTACCGATCATTTACGATTTTGTTAATAAATGAGTTGCTTTTGATATAAATTTCTGCATAATTTTTCCAATGCCTCATATATTGTTACAAGAGGTGGACAAGATGGATGTGAACAGAAAGGAACGGCAGATATTGTGTGTCCTGGCGCGGTCTGTGCGGGCTGTGGTGGAGGATGCGGGTCTGGATTTCGGACAGGTTCAGGAGATCCGAATGCGGATCGCAAAGCCGCTGATCGTGGTATACAACAATGAAGAGAGGATACTGCCGCCGATTCAAAGGGACCGGGAAGGGGGGCATATCGTGACCAGGGAGGAAATGCGGGAAACCCTGGAGTATGTGAGCCATTATTCCCTCTATGCCTATGAGCAGGAGATACGGCAGGGATTTATTACGATTGAAGGAGGACATCGTGTGGGTGTAATAGGAAAGGCAATTCTGGAGCGGGACAGGGTGAAAAATCTGCAGTACATATCTTCGGTCAATATCCGGGTGGCTCATGAGGTGGCCGGCTGCGCGGACAAGGTGATCCCATATATTACAAAAGACAGGCAGGTATGCCATACGCTGATCATCTCCCCTCCCTGCTGCGGAAAAACCACATTGATCCGCGACTTGATCCGGCAGGTGTCGAATGGAAATACCTATGTGAAGGGATGCTCCGTGGGGGTGGTGGATGAGCGTTCAGAGCTGGGGGGCTGCTACCTGGGCGTGCCCCAGAACGAACTGGGAATGCGCACGGATATCCTGGACGGCTGCCCCAAGGCCCAGGGGATGATCATGCTGATCCGTTCCATGGCTCCCAAAGTGATTGCCGTGGACGAGATCGGTTCCCCGGAAGATATCTACGCCCTGGAATATGCCATGCAGTGCGGATGCACGCTGATCGCCAGCGTACACGGGAGGGATATGGAGGAGATCTCCGAAAAGCCGGTGCTTTCCGACCTGGTGCGAAAAAAAAGGTTTGAACGCTATGTGGTGCTGGGGAACCGGAACCACCCCGGAGAGATCCGGGCGGTCTTTGACCAGAGGGGGAGTCTGCTATGCTGCGGTTTATAGGTGGGATTCTGATCATTACGGCAACCACCGGGGCTGGGATCCTTTACGGCATGGAGCTGCAGGAATATCTGGAAAAGCTTTTGTATATCCGGCATATTATCTACATGATCAAAGGGGAGCTGGAATATTCCTCGGCGCCCTTGAGCGAGGTGTTCGGAAGAATCTCGGCGCGTGTCAGAGAGCCCTACAGACAGTGGCTCGGGGCAATGGAGAAGCAGGTAGAGAACCGGGAGGAGGACGCATTTTTGAAAATCTGGATGCGTTCCGTGGACAAATATCTCAAAGAACTGCATCTGAAAAGCGAGCATTCCATCCAGCTCAAAGAGCTGGGAACCTATCTCGGGCAGACGGACGGAGCGTCGGAAAGCAGAAACCTGCAGCTGTACCTGGGCCGTCTGGAGCTGGAGATCGAAAGGTGCGGGAGGGGATGGCATCAAAGAAGCGGATCGGGAACTGTCTTGGGGTGATGGGCGGAATTTTTCTGGTGGTGTTGTTGATCTGATAGGAGGGTACCATGACGATCAATCTGATTTTTAAAATTGCAGCGGTAGGAGTCCTGGTCTCTATCTTATCTCAGGTGCTGAAACACAGTGGAAGGGACGAGCAGGCATTTATCGTAAGTCTGGCAGGGCTGATCCTGGTCCTATCCTGGATCCTGCCGTTTATCTATGATCTGTTCCTGTCCATCAGGCAGCTCTTTCTATTATAAAGAACGGTTGAGGATGAATTTTGCATAGGGGGCAGGAGAGCTTTCAGGGAGCTGTTGGTAAAACTGTACGGATGACGCGGCAGCTCGGTGCGTTGGCAATTGGAGAAAGGGACGGTGCGAAGGTATGAATATGTTTCAGATTGGAATCATCGGGGTGGTGGGGGCGCTGCTGGCCGTGCAGTTCAAAGGCGGGAAAGCGGAATACGGCATCTATATGAGTGCGGCGGTGAGCATCCTGCTGTTTTCGTGCATGATCGACAAGCTGGGGATCTTTGCGGACGCGGTGGAGCAGATGAGCGGGTATATCAGCATTGACACCGGATATATCGCGACCATGCTGAAAATGATCGGGGTCACGTATATTGCGGAATTCTGCTCTGCCATATGCAGGGATACCGGATACCAGACCATCGCCGCGCAGGTGGAGATCTTTGGAAAGCTCACCATCCTGATGCTGGGGATGCCGGTGCTCCTGGCTCTCCTGGAGACGATCCGGGTGTTTTTATCATGAAAAGGGCCTGGATGTGGGTGCTGGTTTTGCTGTTCCTTTTTCAGACAGAGACTGCGGTACAGGCTGCCGGAGAAGACAAGCCTGACGCAGGCCGGGTGGCAGAACAGAGGGAAGAGCGAGAGCCGGCAGAGAACCAGACAGAGGGGGCGGATCCGGCACCGTCCCGGGAGCTGGACGCTGAGCAGATGGAGGAGATCCAAAACCAGACAGAGGATAAGATGCTGGGAAAGTTTGATTTTTCGGAGCTGGACGACAGCATCCGCAATCTGTTTCCCAGAGAAAAGCTCCGATTTTCGGATGTGACGGCATCCATGATGAGCGGAGACCTGACAGAGACCGGGAAGCTTTTGCTGGAATATGTGGGAGATCAGTTTCACTATGAATTCCGGACTAACCGTAAAAATCTGGTATATATGCTGCTGATCGCGGTGATCGCCGCCATCTTCACGAATTTTTCAGGCGCCTTCCAGAGCAGGCAGGTGTCGGAGATCAGCTTCTACGTATTGTATATGCTGCTGATCACGATGTGCCTGACCACATTCCGGGTGGCGATGGAAGGGCTGGAAGGAAAGCTGGAGGCGCTTCTGGACTTTATGAGACTGCTCTGTCCGGGATATTTTATGGCGGTATCACTGGCCTCGGGAACCAGCAGCTCCCTGATGTTTTACGGGATGGTGCTGATCCTGATCTACATGGTGGAAGTGCTGGTGCTGCGGCTTCTGCTGCCATTGATCAATGTGTATATCATGATCCAGGTCATGAATTATCTGGTGGGGGAGCATGTCCTGTCGGAGCTGGCCGATCTGATCCGAAAGTTGATCACCTGGATTTTGCGCTCCCTTCTGGGGCTTGTGGTAGGGATGAATGTGATCCAGGGTCTTTTATCGCCCACGATCGATACCTTGAAGCGGAGTACGCTGACCAAAACAGTGGAGGCGGTTCCAGGTCTAGGGAACCTGTTCGGCGGTGTGACGGACGTACTGTTGGGGACGGCCGTACTGATCAAGAACGGGATCGGGATGGCAGGGGCCGTGATCCTGATCCTGATCTGCAGTGTCCCGGTGGTCCAGATGGCAGCTATGACATTTCTGTATAAATTTGCAGCCGCCATGGTCCAGCCGGTCTCGGACAAACGGATTACCGGATGCATCCGCAGCGTCAGCGAGGGATACCGGCTCATGCTGAAGGTATTGTATACCACACTGCTCCTGTTTCTGATCACCATTGCGGTAGTGGCGGCTTCCACATCTTAGGAGCGATCAAAGGAGGGAGGAGAGTTATGATTGAGGCAATCTATACCTGGATGAAAAATATCGTATTTTTTCTGGTGATCATCACCGCGGTGCTGGAAGTCCTTCCGGGAACCGCCTATCAGAAATACATCCGTTTTTTTACCGGACTGGTTTTGATGATGCTTCTGCTGACTCCGGTTCTGAGCCTGAGCGGGGCCGGGGAGGTCTTTATGGAGCTGTATCATGGATATGAGCATGAGCAGTATAGGCGGGAGCTTGAGGAGCAGGAGGAATATTTTCAGGACCTGGACCTACTGGATTTTCTTCCGGAGGAATACTTCGTGACGGAAAGCGGCGGGACAACCGCAAAGATGGGGGAGCAGGAGAGGGAAAACGCCCCCGGGGAACATGCAGACGCAGGCGGGGATCAGGATTTGGAAGGAATCAGGGTCGATGAGATTGAAGTGAAGGAGGTCAGGATTGGAGAAGAAGTGGAGTGAATGGATGGAACAGATCAGATCCCATTCAAAATTTCCGAATAAGAACCAGCTGCTTCTTATTTTTTTATGCGGGCTCCTGCTCCTTGTGATCGTCTGGCCGGTTTCCGATTCTCGGGAGGATTCCGATCCCGGGGTGCCGGAGACCGGTATGTCCGGGGGCGAAAAGGAGCCGGGAGAGGGCGGCGAACAGGCAAACAGCGGCGCCCAGGGAGGGCACACAAAGTCCATGGAAGCCTATGAGGAATATCTGGAGCGGCGTCTTTCATCGGCACTGGAATATGTGGAGGGCGTGGGGCGGGCGGAGGTGGTGATCACCTTGAAGTCTTCGGGGCAGAAAGTCGTGGAAAAAGACCAGTCTTCCAGCAGCCAGTCCTCCTCCGAGGAGGACCAGAACGGAGGGACCCGGGAGACACAGAACCGTTCTTCGGATAAAACCAGCGTCTATACCCAGGGCTCAGATGGTTCCCAGACGCCTTATATCAGCAAGGAGATGACACCGGAGATCGAGGGAGTACTTGTCATTGCGGAGGGAGGGGAAAATGCGGTGGTGATTCAGAACATCACGGAAGCAATTCAGGCATTATTCGGTGTGGAGGCGCATAAAATAAAAATAATGAAAAGGACAGATACATAAAAGGAGGATTTTAAGTGAAGCGTTTATTTAAGAAAAACCAGATCATTATTACAACACTGGCGGTGATGATCGCCATCGCCGGGTATCTGAACTATTCGGGAAAGCTGTTTTCAGAAACAGACAAAGGAACTGCCGAGGCAAATACGGAGCTGGTCAACCAGGAGCTGCTGGACATTTCTGAGGAGGACATTGAGACGAGCGAAATGGAAATCGCAAGCACGGACTCCGAGGTGGAGGGTACGCCAGGGGAAGCCGTGCTGACCAACAGCGCGGCCAATACCACGGTTGCGGAGGCAAAGGTGTCCCGGGAGCAGATCCGCGCCCAGAATAAGGAAACCCTGCAGGCGCTGATCGACAATACCAATATCAGCGAGGAAGAAAAGCAGGATGCCGTGGCCCAGATGGTCCGTATGACGGAGCTGGCGGAGCAGGAGATGGCGATCGAAACTCTGATGGCATCCAAGGGATTTTCAGAGGCAGTGGTCAGCCTGACCAATGACTCTGTGGACGTGGTGGTGGACGCGGCGGAGCTGACAGACGCCAACCGGGCCCAGATTGAAGATATCGTAACCAGAAAAACAGAGATCGCTCCGGAGAATATCGTGATCACGCCGATCCATGAATAAGGACCTGTTAAAAAACCTGCCGCGCGCAGGTTTTTTTGTATTCCCTCGTATGCGGAAAAGATGACGGCAGGCGACTTTTCAATGGGCTGGATGCCGTTACTGTGAGCGCCCGGTCAGGGTTTGAACAGTAACACTCTGTGACCGCTTTTTTGTATTTTACGAAAAACAGGCGTTGCAGGCAGGGCATTCTTGTGGTAAACTTAGAATACTGTTTCGCCCGGTGCTGTGCGATACACTGCGCGGGATCGGGCGGACTCCTGATTTTTGGATAGAAAGAATGCTGGGAGATTTGAATATGTCTGAGATTACGAAGGAAATAGAGAGAAGAAGAACATTTGCGATCATATCCCATCCGGACGCGGGCAAGACCACGCTGACGGAGAAGTTTCTGCTCTACGGAGGAGCCATCAACCAGGCCGGTTCCGTAAAAGGAAAGGCGACCGCAAGGCATGCCGTGTCGGACTGGATGGAGATCGAGAAGGAGAGAGGGATTTCGGTGACCTCCTCGGTGCTGCAGTTTGAATACGGCGGCTTCTGCATCAATATTCTGGACACACCGGGACACCAGGATTTCTCAGAGGATACCTACCGGACCCTGATGGCGGCGGATTCCGCGGTCATGGTCATTGACGGGTCAAAGGGCGTGGAGGCCCAGACACGGAAGCTGTTCAAGGTCTGTGTCATGCGCCATATTCCGATCTTTACCTTTATCAACAAGATGGACCGAGATGCCATGGATACCTTCGAGCTGCTGGATGATATCGAAAAAGAGTTGGGAATCGCCACCTGCCCGGTGAACTGGCCCATCGGCTCAGGCAAGGCTTTCAAAGGAGTCTATGACCGAAGCCAAAGGGAGGTGGAGCTGTTTTCGGATACCCAGAAGGGAACCCGGATGGGGGAGGTGCGGAAGCTCTCCATCGATGCCCCGGAGCTGGACGGGATCCTGGGTGAGGAAGCCCGGGCAAAGCTGGATGAAGAGATCGAGCTGCTGGACGGCGCGGCGGCTGAATTTGACCAGGAGCTGGTGTCAAAAGGGGAGCTTTCCCCGGTATTTTTCGGATCCGCGCTGACCAACTTCGGTGTGGAGACCTTTCTCCGGCATTTCCTGGATATGACCACGTCTCCGCTGCCGAGAATGTCCGACCAGGGGGAAGTGGATCCGATGACAGAGACGGAGTTTTCCGCATTTGTGTTCAAGATCCAGGCAAATATGAATAAAGCGCACCGGGACCGGATCGCGTTCATGCGCATCTGCTCCGGGGAATTTACGGCAGGGATGTCCGTCTATCATGTGCAGGGAGGAAAAGAGGTGCGCCTGTCCCAGCCCCAGCAGATGATGGCAAGTGAACGGAAGATGATCGACAAGGCTTACGGGGGCGATATCATCGGGATTTTTGATCCGGGCATCTTTTCCATCGGCGATACATTGACCAATGCGAAGGAACGGTATGTCTATGAAGGGATTCCCACATTTGCCCCGGAGCATTTCGCCCGGGTGCGTCAGATGGACACCATGAAGCGGAAGCAGTTCGTCAAGGGGATCAACCAGATCGCCCAGGAGGGCGCCATCCAGATCTTCCAGGAATACAACACCGGAATGGAAGAGATCATCGTAGGCGTGGTGGGCGTGCTTCAGTTTGACGTGCTCAAGTACCGTCTGGAAAATGAATACAACGTGGAAATCCTTCTGGAAAACCTGCCCTATGAGCATATCCGCTGGATTGAAAATGAAGAGATCGATATGGACCGTCTGAGCGGTACGTCGGATATGAAGAAGATCAAGGACTTAAAGGACCGTCCGCTTCTGCTGTTCATCCATGAGTGGAGCGTCCGTATGACACTGGAGAGGAACGAGGGACTGAGGCTGTCGGAGTTCGGAAAATCATAAATTGTTAGAGTTTTTGTTTGCAAACGGCAGGATATTTGCTATAATGATACTTAGCGCCAGATATACGAAACACCAGACGGGAGGTTAGAAAGATGGCAAAGGACGAAAAAATAACGTATGACATACAGAATGACGCCGGACTTGGGGATGTAAAGATTGCGGATGAAGTCGTAGCGATCATCGCGGGGCTTGCCGCGACGGAGGTGGAAGGTGTGGCTTCCATGGCAGGCAATATCACCAATGAGCTGATCAGCAAGCTGGGCATGAAGAAGCTGTCCAGAGGGGTCAAGGTGGATGTGTTGGAGGGCGTTGTGACCGTGTCGCTTGCTCTGAATCTGAAGTATAATTACAGTATTGTGGACGTGACTGCCAGGGTACAGGAGAAGGTAAAGAGCGCGATCGAGAATATGACCGGGCTTGAAGTCGCTGATATCAATATCCGTGTCGCGGGCGTGGAGATGGAAGATTAGGTTTTCGTTGCAAAGCCGCAAGTGTGCGTTGAGGCGCACACTTTTTTACATAGGAACTGTAGGAAAATAACTTGTGCAGACAAGCAAGATGCATAAGTTATTTCCATACAGTTCCGTATAAGCGGAAAGGAGTTTTTTATGGTAAGAACAGAACTTCGTGAGCATGTGTTTAAGATGCTGTTTCAGGTGGAATTCAACCGGCCGGATGAGATGCCGGAGCATCTGAGATTATATTTCGAGAGCCTGGAGCATGCGACGGACCGGGATCAGGAGTATATCCGGACAAAATATGAAAAGGTCATACCGCTGATCCCCGAGATTGATGCGCTGATCAACGCGAAGAGCACGGACTGGAAGACGAAGCGTATGAACAAGGTGGATCTGGCGATCCTGCGCCTTGCCGTATACGAGATGAAGTGGGATCCGGATATTCCCACCGGGGTAGCGATCAACGAAGCCGTGGAGCTCGCGAAGCGGTTCAGCGGAGAAGAAAGTCCGGCCTTCGTAAACGGAGTGCTTGGCCGGCTGGCAGGACGGCAGGACGAACCGGTATCCCGCGGCCCGAAACCGGAAGCAAAATCAGAACCGAAACCAAAGCCGGAAGCGAAATCGGAACCGAAACCAAAACCAGAAGCAAAATTGGAATCGAAACCAAAGCCGGAAGCGAAATCGGAACCGAAACCAAAACCAGAAGCAAAATCGGAATCGAAACCAACGCTGGAACCGAAACCGGAAGCAAAATTACAGCCGGAAGTAAAGTCAGAATCGGAATCATGAAGACGCCGGATGCCGCTGCATGACGAGAACAGGGGGCATGATATATGCGCAGTGTCTATACGGTCAGGCAGGTCAATGCCTATATCAAAAATATGTTTACCCAGGACTTTATGCTGAACCGCATCTATGTCCGGGGAGAAGTCTCGAACTGTAAGTACCACACCTCGGGACACATTTATTTTTCACTGAAGGATGAGTCCGGGACTATAGCCTGCGTCATGTTTGCAGGCTCCAGGTCAGGGCTTTCGTTCCGGATGCAGAGCGGACAGACGGTCATTGTTCTGGGCTCGATCAGCGTCTATGAACGGGACGGGAAGTACCAGCTCTACGCAAAGGAGATCCTTCTGGACGGCGCGGGACTTCTGTATGAGCGCTTCGAGGCATTGAAGCGGGAGTTGGAGGAGATGGGAATGTTCGCGCCGGAATACAAGCAGCCCATTCCCGCCTATGTCCGCCGGGTGGGGATCGTGACGGCGCCTACCGGAGCAGCGGTGCGGGACATCATCAATATTGCCAGACGGAGAAACCCCTATGTACAGCTGATCCTCTACCCGGCCCTGGTCCAGGGAGAGGGCGCGGTATCCAGCATCATCCGGGGAATCCGGATGATGGAAGAGCAGCAGGTGGATGTGATCATTGCGGGAAGAGGAGGCGGATCCATTGAGGATCTCTGGGCCTTCAATGAGGAGGCGGTGGCCCGGGCCATCTTCGACTGCGGCGTCCCGGTGATCTCGGCGGTGGGACATGAGACAGACACCCTGATCTCGGATTTTGTGGCGGACTTAAGGGCGCCTACCCCTTCTGCGGCGGCAGAACTTGCGGTCTATGAATATGCGGCAGCAGAGGCCAGAAAGAAGGAATACGAGCTACAGTTAAAACGGCTGATGGCTCAGAAACTGCGGGAGCAAAGACAGCGTCTGGAACAGCTTTCCGTCAGGCTGCGCTACGCTCATCCCCGGCAGAAGCTCAATGATCGGAGGCAGTATGCGTCCGACTTGGAGACCAGGCTTCGGGGACAGATGGAGAGGCGGCTGGAGACATGTCGGCATAAGCTGGCGATCTATATCGAAAAAATGAACGGTCTGTCCCCGCTGAAAAAGCTGAATCAGGGCTATTCTTATGTGGCGGACCGAACCGGCGGGGCGGTCAGGTCCATTTCCCAGGTAAAGCCTGGGGATGAGCTTTTGATCTATGTATCCGACGGGATCGTGGATGCACAGGTGGGAGGAACCAGTCCATCGCTGACGGACCGAGAGGCGGGCGGCAGCATCCGCTGATTTCAACACAGCGATGGCGTGAACAGCGGGCGGTATGGATACCATCGTATGTGGAAAGGCTGCCGGCCTTTCTGTATTCGGTTAGGAATGCAACACAGTATCAGGGAGGTTTAAGGATGGGAAAAGACAAGCAGGCGGTTCCCGAGGGCGGACAGCTCCCTCTCGAAGAACTGTTTCAAAATCTGGAAGAAGTGATCGGGAAGCTGGAAGGTGAGGATGTCAATCTGGAAGAATCCTTCCGGCTCTATCAGAAGGGCATGGAGCTTCTGAAACAGTGCAATACGGTGATTGACGCGGTGGAGAAGAAAGTGCTGATTCTGGATGAGAATGGGGAAACGCACCCGTTTCAGGATGGAGAAGACAATGAGCAGTAAGATTTGTGATCAGAATTTTGAAAAAAATGAAGCTGCGTTCCAACAGGGACTCATAGAGCGTACCGGGCAGATCGAGGCCGTTCTGAGGGCGTATCTTCCGGAAGCGGCAGGCCCCCAGCGGGTGATCATGGAAGCCATGGAATACAGCCTGATGGCAGGAGGAAAAAGGCTGCGGCCGATGCTGATGCAGGAAGCCTACCGTCTGTGCAGCGGACAGGGAAGGGAGATCGAGCCCTTTATGGCAGCCATTGAGATGATCCACACCTATTCCCTGGTGCACGACGACCTGCCGGCCATGGATGACGACGAGTACCGCAGGAACCGTAAGACAACACATATCGTATACGGGGAGGACATGGGGATCCTGGCGGGAGATGCCCTGCTGAATTTTGCCTTTGAGACGGCCTGCAAAGCCTTTTCTATGGAAGGGGCGGATGCGGCACGGATCGGAAAGGCGCTGGGGATCCTGGCAGGGAAGGCCGGCATCTACGGGATGGTCGGAGGCCAGGTGGTGGATGTGCAGTCCACAGGAAAGGAGATCTCCGGGGAGACTCTGGACTTTATCTACCGGCTGAAAACAGGCGCCCTTCTGGAGGCATCCCTGATGGTCGGCGCGGTGCTTGCAGGAGCAGCAGAGGACCGGGTGGGCGCGCTGGAGTCCATTGCCCGCAAGATCGGCATGGCATTTCAGATCCGGGACGATATTCTGGATGTGGAGAGCACCAGGGAAGAGCTGGGCAAGCCCATCCACAGCGATGAAAAGAACCAAAAGACCACCTACGTGACTTTAAATGGTCTCAGGCATGCGAAAGAAGAGACCGAGCGGCTGTCCCGGGAGGCGATCCGGGAGCTTGAGATTTTCGGACCTCAGGACCCGTTTCTGGAAATGCTGCTGGAATCCCTGATCCACCGGAAAAAATAAGCAGTGTAAAGTATCGTATGAAAAAACGATACGGGAATTGCCCTCATTAAAAAGCTGCTTCGCAGATGGCGGGCAAGTAGGCAATCAATTTGCTTCGCAAATTGGTTACATAAAAAGGGGAAAGCAATATGATTTTGGATAAGATTCAGGGCGAAAATGATATACAGAACCTGGCGCCGGAGGAGCTGGATCCCCTGGCTCAGGAGATCCGGAATTTCCTGGTGGAGAAGATCAGCATGACCGGCGGGCATCTGGCCTCCAACTTAGGTGTGGTGGAGCTGACGATGGCGCTTCATCTGGCTTTTCACCTTCCAGAGGACAAGCTGATCTGGGATGTGGGGCACCAGTCCTATACCCACAAGCTTTTGACCGGGCGCAGGAGCGGATTTGAGAACTTAAGAGCCTACGGCGGAATGAGCGGATTCCCAAAGCGGAAGGAAAGCAGCTGCGACGCGTTTGACACCGGGCACAGTTCCACCTCTATTTCCGCAGGGCTGGGCTATGTGGCAGCCCGGGATATCCGGGGAGAGGATCATTTCGTGGCGGCGGTCATCGGGGATGGCTCCATGACCGGAGGAATGGCCTATGAAGCGCTGAACAACGCGGCACGGTTGAAAAGCAATTTTATCATCGTCCTCAATGACAACAATATGTCTATCTCGGAAAATGTAGGCGGCATGTCCAACTACCTCAACGGGCTGCGCACGGCGGAAGCCTATATGGATCTGAAACGGGGCGTGGAGGATACGCTAAAAAAGATTCCGGGACAGGGCGAACGGATCGTATATCGGATCCGGAAGACAAAGAGCGGCATCAAGCAGCTCATCGTACCTGGGATGCTCTTTGAGAATATGGGTATCACCTACTTAGGGCCCGTGGACGGGCATGACATCAAGGCGCTGTACAAGACCTTCCGGGAAGCGAAGCGGGTAGACCATGCGGTGCTGGTCCATGTGATCACGAAGAAGGGAAAGGGCTATGAACCAGCGGAAAAAAATCCCTCCGGATTTCACGGGACAGGCCCCTTTGAGATCGCCACAGGGGAACCGAAGAAGGCGGCCAAAACCGATTCCTATACGGATGTATTTTCCAAGGTGATCTGTGATATCGGAAGAAATGACGAAAAGGTTGTGGTGATCACGGCGGCAATGGCGGACGGGACCGGACTGAACCGGTTTGCCAGGTATTTTCCACAGCGCTTTTTTGATGTGGGGATTGCGGAGGAGCATGCCATGACGTTTGCGGCCGGACTGGCTGTCGGCGGGATGAAGCCGGTGGTCGCGCTGTACTCCTCTTTTCTCCAGAGAGCCTACGACCAGATCATCCATGATGTGTGCCTGCAGAACCTGCCGGTGACGCTGGCCATTGACCGGGCAGGGCTGGTAGGCTCTGACGGGGAGACCCACCAGGGGATCTTTGATCTGTCCTTTTTGAGCAGTATTCCGAACATGACGGTCCTGTCCCCGAAAAACCGGTGGGAGATGGCGGACATGATCCGGTTTGCGGTAGATTTTCCAGGCCCCGTGGCCGTCCGGTATCCCAGGGGAGAGGCCTATGAAGGGATGCAGGAATTCCGGGCCCCGGTGGTATACGGAAAAAGCGAGGTCCTGTACGAGGAGGGACAGATCGCGCTTCTGTTCGTGGGACATATGTCTTCCCTGGCGGAGGAGGTCCGGACAGAACTGAAAAAGGAAGGCTTCGGCTGTACTCTGGTCAACGCGCGGTTTGTAAAGCCCTTGGACGGGGAGCTTCTCGAGCAGCTCTCAGAGGGACACCGCCTGCTGGTAACCATCGAAGAAAATGTGCTGACCGGAGGCTTCGGTTCCCAGGTGCGGGATTTTATTTCCCGGACGGGACTGCCTGTGCAGGTGTGCGCGGTGGGGCTTCCGGATGCGTATGTGGAGCACGGGAACGCAGAGGTGCTCCGGCGGGAGACCGGGCTGGAAAAGGGAGCCGTTGTGAAGCGGATCCGTGAAGAATATGAAAGAATACAGAAAAACTGCCGCTGACCAGGCGTTGTTGGCGCGGCCGCGTCAATCCTGCGGCAGAGCGGTGAAATGAGGAATCAATGATATGAAAGAACGGCTGGACGTATTACTGGTTAAACGAAACCTCACTGCCTCCCGCGAGAAGGCGAAGGCAGTGATCATGGCGGGAAATGTATTTGTAAACGGACAGAGGGAGGACAAGGCGGGAACCACCTTTCCGGAGGATGTGCAGATCGAAGTACGGGGACCGGCCCTGCGCTATGTGAGCAGGGGCGGCCTGAAGCTGGAAAAGGCCATGAAACACTTTGACGTGTCCGTGGAAGGAAAGGTGTGCACCGACGTGGGTTCCTCCACAGGCGGGTTTACCGACTGTATGCTGCAAAACGGCGCGAAAAAGGTATATGCCATTGATGTGGGGCGGGGGCAGCTGGACTGGAAGCTGCGGCAGGATGAGCGGGTGGTCTGTATGGAAAAGACCAATATCCGTTATGTGAAGCCGGAGGATCTGGGAGAGCCTATCGAGTTTTCCTCCATTGATGTTTCCTTCATCTCCCTGACCAAGGTGCTGGGGCCGATTCGGGATTACCTGACGCCGGAGGGAGAGATTGCGGCTCTCATCAAGCCTCAGTTTGAGGCGGGAAGAGAGAAGGTTGGAAAGAAAGGCGTGGTGCGGGAGAAGAGCACCCACCATGAGGTGATCGAAAAGGTAGCCGGATATGCCCATTCCATCGGGTTTGAAGTCAAAAATATCGACTTTTCCCCCATTAAAGGGCCGGAGGGCAACATTGAATATCTGATCCATTTGAAAAAATGCGCGGAAGGGCCGGCGCCGGAGATCTCCATAGATCTGCAGTCGGTTGTGGACGAGGCATTTGCGGCATTGGGAGGTTCCTCCAAGGCGGAAGCCGATCCGGGACATAAGGAATCATAGCATGAGATACAGGACAGTGTGATGGAAACATTTTATATCATAACGAATCGATTAAAGGATCCGGATTTTCGGATCACAAGGGAAATCCAGAATTACATAGAGGATCATGGAAAACGCTGCGTCCTCTCGAAGAAAGATGAGGAAGGCCATATTATCCCGGGTACCGTGCCGGAAGGGATGGACTGCGCCCTGGTGCTGGGCGGCGACGGGACGCTGATC
This sequence comes from Schaedlerella sp., assembly GCF_056796775.1. Taxonomy (NCBI): domain Bacteria; kingdom Bacillati; phylum Bacillota; class Clostridia; order Lachnospirales; family Lachnospiraceae; genus Schaedlerella; species Schaedlerella sp. The sequence goes on along the minus strand of NZ_JBQIKP010000001.1, from coordinate 174,612 downwards.
CGCGCGGCCAGAGAGCTGGGGGGCCATAATATCCCGCTCTTGGGGGTGAATATGGGGACACTCGGCTACCTGGCCGAGGTGGAGCTGCCGCGGATCAGGGAAGCGCTGGACATGTTGTTTTCGGGAGAGCCGGATATTGAGGACCGGATGATGATGCGGGGGTCGATCGACGGCAGGAACGAGTATATGGCCATGAATGATATCGTGGTGACCAGGGAGGGAAACCTGCGAGTGGTGCAGTTCCATGTATATGTCAACGGCGTGCTGCTGAACAGCTACCTGGCGGACGGGGTGATCATTTCCACACCCACGGGTTCTACCGGGTATAACCTGTCGGCGGGAGGACCCGTTGTGGAGCCTACGGCGCAGATGTTTGTCATAACCCCCATCTGCTGTCATGCACTGAACGCCAGCAGCGTGGTCCTCTCCGCGGAGGATGTCATTGAGGTGGAAATCTGCGAGGGCAGGTACGGGCGCACAGAGCGCGCCCTGGTGACCTTTGACGGGGCGGAGACACAAGGGGTGTCCACCGGAGACCGGGTGGCGGTCAGAAAGGCGCGGGAGACCACGAAGCTGGTCAAGCTGAGCCGGGAAAGCTTCATGAAGACCATGAGAGAAAAGATGAAAGGAAATTAAGTGTATGAAAGTCAGCCGCCATGCAAAAATTATTGAATTGATCACACAGCATGATATTGAGACGCAGGAGGAGCTGGCCGAATATCTTGAGGATGCAGGATTTAAGGTGACGCAGGCTACGGTTTCCAGGGATATCCGGGATCTGAAGCTGACGAAGATGTCTGTGGACGGAAGCAGGCAGAAGTATGTCATATTAAAGCCGGAGGAGGGCATGAGCGAGAAGTATATCCGTGTGCTCCAGGACGGATATGTTTCCATGGACATGGCTCAGAATATCCTGGTGATCAAGACGGTCTCAGGAATGGCGATGGCCGTGGCAGCCGCCGTTGACGCCATGAAATGGAACGAGGTGGTGGGGTGTATCGCAGGGGACGACACGATCATGTGCGCCATCCGCAGCGTAGAGGATACGGCTGCCGTGATGGAAAAGATCCGGAAGATCATTACAAAAGGAAAATAGCATTCAGTCTGCCAGACAGACTGGTTACGGAAAATAAGGAGAAGATGGAATGTTAGAAAATCTGCACGTAAAAAATCTGGCATTGATTGATGAGATCGAGGTCAACTTCCGGCCGGGGCTCAACATCCTGACCGGGGAGACCGGGGCGGGAAAATCGATTCTGCTGGGGTCGGTAGATCTGGCGCTGGGCGGCAGGTTTCATGCGGACATGCTGCGCACGGGGGCGAAGTTCGGCCTGGTGGAGCTGACCTTTACCATAGAAACCCCGGAACTGGAGGAGCAGCTTGCCGACATGGACCTCTTTCCAGAGGAGGGAAGGATCGTACTGAGCCGGAAGCTGATGCCGGGGCGCAGCGTGAGCAAGATTAACGGAGAGACGGTCAATATGGCGACCTTGAAGGATGTGGCCAGCATGCTCATCGACATCCACGGGCAGCATGAGCATCAGTCTCTGCTCCATAAGAAGAACCATCTGGCATTTCTGGATCTGTACGCAAGGGAACAGGTGGAAACACTAAAAAAAGAGACTGCAAAGGCATTCCGTACCTACCATGCATGTAGAAAAAAGCTGGATGAATCGGGGATGGATGAACGGGAGCGCCAGAAGGAGATCTCCCTGGCGGAATTCGAGGTGAATGAGATTGAGGAAGCGGGCCTGTCCGAGGGAGAGGATGAAGAGGTGGAGGCGCTTTACCGGAGGATGTCCGTCGGCAAAAAGGTGACGGAGCGGATCGCGGAGGCGTACCACTACACCAGCGAGGACGAGAGCGGCAATGCCAGCGAATTATTAAGCCGCGCCATCCATGCGCTCTCAGACGTAGAATCCGTGGATGAAGAGGGGGCCGGATTGTACAGCCAGCTGATCGAGATCGACAGCCTGCTCAACGATTTTAACCGGGAGCTGTCCGAGTATGCGAAGAGCCTGGAATTTTCCGAGGAAGAATTTTATGAGACGGAAAACCGGCTGAATGAACTGAACCATCTGAAAACAAAATACGGCAATACGATCACGGAAGTCGTGGAATATTGTGAAGAGAGAAAGCAAAGACTAAAGGAACTGGAAGATTATGAGCAGTATATGCAGGAATTGGAGGAGAACCTGAAACAATCCAGGCAGAATTATGAGAAGCAAGCCCTCTCCCTTAGAAAGGCAAGGAAAAAAGCGGCGGCTTCCTTTGTAAAGGAGATCAAAGAAGGACTTTCGGACATGAATTTCCTGGATGTCCGTTTTGAAATGCGGTTTGCAGAGCTGGAGGACTATACCGCAGACGGCATGGATGAAGCGGAATTTTATATTTCCACCAATCCGGGGGAGGCCCTGCGGCCCATGGGAAATGTGGCATCCGGGGGAGAACTTTCCAGGATCATGCTGGCCATCAAGACCGTGCTGGCCGACCAGGAGGATACGCCCACGCTGATCTTTGACGAGATTGATACGGGGATCAGCGGCATCACGGCAGGAAAGGTGGCCGAAAAGATGCATATCATCGGAGAATCCAGACAGGTTCTGTGCATCACTCATCTGGCCCAGATTGCAGCCCAGGCCGATGCGCATTATCTGATCCGGAAAAGCGCGAAGACAGGCGGAGCCCAGACGGAGATATTCAGCCTGGAGGAGGAGGCATCCGTGCAGGAGCTGGCAAGGCTTCTGGGCGGGGCGAAAGTGACTGCAAGTATATTAGAAAGTGCGAGGGAAATGAAGAGATAAAATGAAGATCGTGATTATTGGAGACGGCAAAGTCGGTTATAAGCTGACCAGACAGCTCTCCGCGGAAGATTATGATGTTGTTTTAATCGATAATAATGAGGAAAAGCTGAGAGACGCCATGAACCGCATGGACATTATCGGTGTGCACGGGGAGGGCGGCAATGTAGAGGTGCAGAAAAGCGCGGGGGTGCCGGAGGCGGATCTGGTCATCGCCTGCACCTCCACGGACGAATGCAATATGCTGAGCTGCCTGATTGCGAAACGGATCGGGGCGCTTCATACCATCGCCCGGGTACGGAACCCGATCTACTACAGGCAGATCGACATTTTAAAGGAGGATCTGCGCCTGAGTATGGCGGTCAATCCGGAGCTGACCATGGCGGAGGAGATCTCCCGGCTGGTTCTCTTTCCCAATGCAAGTAAGATCGAAACCTTTGTCAAGGGCAGGGTGGAGCTGATCGAATTTCCGGTATCAGGCGAGAGCAAGCTGCAGGGCATGTCGCTGGCTGAGATGTATAACCGCTTTCAGATCAAGGTTCTGGTCTGTGCCGCGGAACGGGGGGAAGACGTGGTAATCCCGGACGGGGATTACACCATACAGGCCGGGGACCGGCTGCACGTGGCGGCCTCCCACCAGGATATCAGCCGTTTTTTCAAGCTGCTGGGCTACCGGAAGATCAAGATGAAGAATGTGATGATCTGCGGCGGCGGGAGATCCAGCTTTTATCTGGCCCTCCAGCTGACGAACATCGGGATGCAGGTCAAGATCATTGAGAAGAATAAAGAAAAATGCGAAGGTCTCTGTGAGATGCTTCCCAAAGCAACGGTGATCAACGGCGACGCCACCAATCATGATCTGCTCATAGAAGAAGGGATCCAGGACGCGGATGCGTTTATCGCGCTGACGGGGATGGATGAAGAGAATATTATCATGTCCCTGTTCGCGAAAAGCCAGGGAGTATCCAAGATCATCCTGAAGGTGAATGAGGACCAGAGAGTGCGGATGATCGAGGACTTCGGCCTGGACAGTGTGGTGTCGGCAAAAACCGTCACTGCGGACGCCATATTGAGCTATGTGCGGGCGAGAAAAAATTCCCAGGGCAGCGCCAATGTGGAGACCATGTACCAGCTGGTGGACGAGCAGGTGGAAGCACTGGAATTTATTGTCAAAGCAAAGACAAGATATACGGATATCCCATTGAAGGAGTTGTCCCTGAAACCGAATAACCTGATCGCGTGTATCGCCAGGAAATGGCGGATCATCATTCCAAACGGGGATGACAGGATCCAGGTGGGGGATAATGTAATTGTGATCACAATGAAAAAACAGATTCAGGATATAGAGGATATTTTGTTGTAGGTGCGGACATGAATAATAGGATGACAGTGTTTATCATAAGTAAGATGCTGGGGGTAGAGGGCGTGCTTCTTTTGATCCCGGCTTTCGTGGCATTGCTTTATAAAGAAGAAAGCGCGCTGCATTTTGTGGTGGTCAGCGGGGTCCTTTTTCTGATTTTTCTGCTGGCGGGCAGAAAAAAGCCGGGAAACCGGAGGATCTATAAAAAAGAAGGGCTGCTCATTGTAGGCTCGGCCTGGATTTTGTGGTCTTTGTTCGGGGCGCTCCCGTTCTTCCTTTCGGGCAGTATCCCCAGCTATCTGGATGCTTTTTTCGAGACCGTATCCGGTTTTACGACCACCGGGTCTACGATCCTGACGGACATTGAGGCCCTGCCAAGGGGGATGGCCTTCTGGCGGAGCCTGACGCACTGGATCGGCGGAATGGGGGTGCTGGTATTTGTCATGATGCTGACATCCCTGGACGATGAAAACTCCATGCATCTGATGCGCGCGGAGGTACCCGGGCCGGAGGCGGACAAGCTGGTACCCCGTGCCAGGACTACGGCTCAGATCCTGTATGCCATGTATTTTGTACTGACGGCCGTGGAAGTGGTGCTGCTGCTGTTCGGAGGGATGAATTTTTATGACGCTCTCCTCCATGCGTTCAGTACGGCGGGAACCGGAGGCTTCTCCAATATGAATGCCAGTGTGGCACACTACGACAGTGCTTATATTGACGGCGTGATCACGGTATTTATGATTCTGTTCGGGGTGAACTTCAACCTGTATTTCCTGATCTGTCTGCGGAAATGGAAGGAAGCCTTCCAAAATGAGGAGCTGCATATCTACCTGGGGATTATCGCCGGGGCAGTGGCTGTGATCACCATAGATATCCTGCATCAGTACGGCAATGTGATGCGCGCCTTCCGATATGCCTCCTTCCAGGTGGCTGCCATCATTACCACCACGGGATTCTGTACGGCAGACTGGAACCTGTGGCCGGAGCTCTCCAAGACGGTCCTGCTCTCGCTGATGGTCGTAGGAGCCTGCGCAGGCTCCACCGGGGGCGGGATCAAGGTTTCCCGGCTGATGATCCTGCTCAAGAGCATCAAGCAGGAGACCAAGCGGATGCTGCACCCCAAGGCAGTGACGATCGTCAGGGTGAACGGGAGAAAGGTCAGCGGGGAGACCATGAACGGCGTCTACATTTATTTTATCTGCTATATCATGATCCTGCTGGGTTCGGTGCTCTTGGTGGCTTTCAACAATTTTGACTTCGGGACTACGTTCAGCGCGGTACTGACGACCTTGAACAATGTGGGGCCCGGGATCTCGCTGGTAGGGCCGGTGGAGAACTTTTCCCAGTTCTCGGGGCTGTCGAAGGCGGTCTTTTGCGTGGACATGCTGGTAGGCAGGCTGGAGATCTTCCCCTACCTGATGTTATTATCTCCGGAGCTGTGGCGGAGAAGGTTTTGAGGGGGATGCAGAAACGGATGACTATGACAGAGGTTCTGCATACGATAGTATAAACAGCCGCCGGAGACCGGCGGCGGATTGGAGAGATTTATGAAAAAAGCGAAACTGAAAGTGATGGCGGTCCTGGCCGTGCTGATCCTGGCGGCGGCGTATTATTATGCGGCGCTGCCTGCTCTGAACCTGCATTCCGCGGATATGTGGATGTTTCTGATCATGCTGGTGCTGGCCGCGGGCGCCGCCTATATCCTGAAAAAGCGGCCGACGCGCTTTGAGCTGAAAAAGCTGAAAGGCTTTAAGATCATTGAGGTGATCCTGCTGCTTCTGGTGGGTGCCTATGTGATCGGCTCCCTACTGTCCTCGCCCATCGTGAACGCAAAGAAGTACCAAAAGCTTCTGGACGTGCAGGACGGGGAGTTCATCAAGGATATCGAGGAACTTTCCTTTGACCAGATTCCCCTTCTGGACCGGGATTCCGCCCAGATCCTGGGGAATCGGAAGATGGGGAGCATGGTGGATATGGTGTCCCAGTTTGAGGTGGATGATCTGTACAGCCAGATCAATTACCAGGACCGGCCGGTTCGGGTGTCCCCGCTGCGCTATGCAAGCCTGATCAAATGGTTTACCAACCTGCGGGAGGGCATCCCGGCTTATATCAAGATCGATATGGCTACGCAGAACACGGAGCTTGTGAAATTAAGCGAAGGGATGAAGTATACCACCAGCGACCATTTTAACCGGAATATCTACCGGCATCTGCGTTTCCGGTATCCCACGTATATCTTCAATGAGCTGAGTTTTGAGATTGATGATGACGGGGTTCCCTACTGGATCTGCCCGGTGCGCAAGTACAATATCGGCCTGTTCGGCGGCATCACCGTGGGCAGAGTGATATTGTGCAACGCTATCACCGGCGAGACGCGGGACTATGCAATCGAAGAGGTGCCAGAGTGGATCGACCGGGCCTATTCCGCGGACCTGCTGGTAGAATTATATGATTATTACGGTACGCTCAAGCATGGATATTTCAACAGTGTGCTGGGACAAAAGGACTGCCTGATCACCACCAACGGCTATAACTATCTGGCCATCGACGACGATGTCTGGGTGTATACCGGCGTGACCTCGGTCAGCGGCGACCAGTCTAATGTGGGCTTTGTGCTGATGAACCAGAGGACCATGGAGACAAAATTTTATGCCATTGAGGGGGCAACTGAGACCTCGGCCATGTCCTCAGCGGAAGGACAGGTGCAGAACCTGAAATACCAGGCGACGTTCCCACTGCTCTTGAATATATCCGGGGAGCCCACGTATTTTATCGCATTGAAGGACGATGCCGGACTGGTGAAAAAATATGCCATGGTCAATGTACAGAAGTACCAGATCGTTGCCATCGGTGATACGGTCAGCTCCTGCGAGGCGTCCTATACGGATCTCATGTATGAGAACGGCATTAAGGCCGTGGCTGAGGATACCCGGGAGATCGAGACGGTGACCGCAAATATCAGCAGGATCGTCCAGGGTGTCATCGACGGAAATTCTCACTATTTCGTGATGCTCGAAGGCTCCGACGATATCTTTGATATTTCCATTGCGGAGTATATCAGCATCATCGGATTTGATGTGGGAGACAAAGTGACCATTGAATATAAGGCGGGAGAGGAGACCAACACGGTCCTTTCGCTGAACGGGAAAGAGAAGTCCCGCGTTCAAAAAGACGCGGACGACGGGACAGAAGAATAAATCCGTGAAAATAAGGAACTGCCATTTGCGTCCGGGGAGGCCGTGAATGGCAGTAATAGAAAGCAAAAAAGAAAACCTGCGGACTGCGGGTTTTCTTTTTTAAAAATACCAATGATGAAGCAACCGCGGGAACAGTCCCGAAAGAATCTGCAAACAGTCCGCAGGGCTTTTCTCAGTTGAGAACCTTGTAATCCGGGTTGTCGATATCCGGAATCTTCTCCTTCTCTAAGCTTACGCTGATATAAAATTCTATATTGTTATCCTTGGAGATTTTGTTGATCTTCTGCAAAAATACAGGCAGATTATCGACGGAAATATCAACCTGCTTCAATACGCCGTCTATGAAGATGGTCTCAATGTCGTGATTGCCTGCTACCATGCCGTATAAGAATCCGACCAGTTCCTCTAAAGTTGTGATATCGCTGTAATCAGCCATACAGATTGCGCGGATGTTAAAGTTGACGCTGGATGTGTCGCGGTGGCTTTTCTTGATCAGTACAACGTTTCCGTTGGTAGTCTTTACCTTTTCATTTGCAAGTTCAATGATCTGCTGAGTCTTTCCGCTGCCTTTCGGGCCTGTGATTAAGTATACCATGACGAATCTCTCCTTTATGTAGATGTATTTTTGAGTAATTGTCACTGCTCAAATGTCTTATACCCATTATACACTAAAGTAGGGAAAGGGACAACTAAAAAAAGGGTAAAAAAGCAAGAAAGCCAAAAAAGGGAAACTATGGGGGAGATCTGCCGCGTTTCCGGTGTATTTGCGTGATGTATAATGTGAAGAAAAACGAAAAAAATAGATACTGCGTGAGTATTGCGTCAGGCGGAATGAAAGAGTTTCCGAAAGTTTCTTAAATGTCGGGAGGTATGGAAAGTGATGATGCCTGCGGAGGTTGCGGCCTATTTTTTAAAGCACCAGAATTTGCGTCTGCGCCTGGAATTTCAGATCGTGCTCCAGTGCGCGCCGTTTCTGAAGGGCTTAAGGGCGGCAAGCCTGATCGCAATAGAGGAAAGGCTGTGTGCGGAGCTTCCGGAATTCTTCCGGGGGACGAAGGTGGTATGGAGGATCCTGGAAGTCAGAAAAGAGAAAGCGCTGGTTTTCTTTTACCGAAGGGAAGCGCTGGAGGAATCTGTGAACCGCCCCGGGATCCGGAGGATACTGGGCCGCTTCGGATACCGTGGGATGGGGCTGGAGGAGATGCTGGACACTCTGGCGGAGCGGATGGACGCGCCGGGTCGGGAGGAAAAGAGCTTCCCTCATGAGATCGGCGTGTTTCTGGGATATCCGGCCAGGGATGTGGAGGGCTTTATCCGGACAGGGGGCAGGCAGTACCTGGCGGTCGGCTATTGGAAGGTCTATCAGGATGCCATTTGCGCCGCAAGGACATTTCGGAGTTTTGATGACGCAAAAATATACGCGGTCAATGAATTTTTGTCCGGAAAATCTCTGCGGGAGATCGTGAGTGAGGGGGAGTAAGGAAGCAGGCCGGCCAGGTGGCAAAACCGCCGTTCGTGCATATCATAAAATGACGACAGATAGATACGAATGGGGGAAATATTCTGATATGGATTGTAATATACTGCTTGGAACGCTGATTCCGTTTGCCGGGACAACGCTGGGGGCAGCCATGGTCTTTTTTCTGCGGGGAGAAATGAATGAGCGCCTGCAAAAAGCTTTGCTTGGATTTGCGTCCGGAGTGATGATCGCGGCTTCGGTCTGGTCCCTTCTGATCCCGGCCATCGAGATGTCCGGGGAGCAGGGCGGGATCGCATGGGTTCCGGCAACAGTCGGATTTTTACTGGGAATGGGATTTTTACTTTTGCTGGATGCGCTGACACCGCATATCTACCAGGCGGAAGAAGAGGTCGAGGACGGATGCCGCTGTCCTGATCTGTGCAATCCCTGTGTCCGCGGCGGATGCCAAAAAAAAACAAACATGCTCGTCCTCGCTGTCACCCTGCATAATATCCCTGAGGGGATGGCGGTGGGAGTGACCTTCGCCGGCGTGCTCAATGAGAATGCGATGATCTCACTGGCAGGGGCACTGGTACTGGCCATTGGGATCGCGGTACAGAATTTTCCGGAGGGTGCTATCATCTCCATGCCTCTGCGGGCAGGAGGGATGTCAAGAAGGCGGGCATTTCTGTACGGAACCGCATCTGGGGCCGTGGAGCCGATCGCGGCGTGGATCACCATTTTGCTCACCCGCCTGGTGCTTCCGGTGTTGCCTTACCTGCTGGCATTTGCGGCAGGAGCCATGATCTATGTGGTGGTGGAAGAGCTGGTGCCCGAATCCCAGACAGGAAAGCATTCCAGCATCGGAACCATCGGGGTGGCCGCCGGGTTTGCGCTGATGATGATATTGGACGTGGCGTTGGGGTAAAAAGTTATGTTTCAAAGCCGCATAAAATAGGGAAAAGAGAAAAAATGACTTGACTTATTTTAACATTCTTCTTATAATAACATGGAAAAAGCGTTGAAGAGGAATAGTAAGAAACGGAAGCTTTTCAGAGAACTGCCGGCAGGTGCGAGGCAGGAAGCGGATCTTTCTGAACTCGCCTTGGAGTTCTTCTGCCGAAGCGCGGAATGAGGTACGATTGACACCCGGACGGCGTGGGCCGTGTGTCCGGATTCGGTTTATTGCTGAATCAATGTGCAAAGAGGGTGTCTGCAGTGATTGAGTACATGATTCCGTGTCAGTAAGCAGAAGCGGGTCTTCCCGTTACAGAAGCAATGAGTGCATCCGGCAGACTGTCTGCGGGGTGAATAAGAGTGGTACCACGGAAATTCAAAGCCCTTTCGTCTCTTAGGAGCTGTAGTAGTTATTTTCCTACAGATCTTTAGTGAAGATGAAAGGGCTTTTTTAGGGAGCTGTCAGGGAATGCCGTTGGATTCCGTGTCCGCCCCGGGTATTTCAAGGAAAGGAAGGAATTTTAAATGGCACAGAAAATTGTCTACAACCATAAGGCAATCGAAAAGAAATGGCAGGAAAAATGGGAAAAGGATCCGGTGAATCCGAAGATGGATGCTTCCGGCAATCCGAAGCAGAAGTATTACTGCCTGGACATGTTCCCCTATCCGTCCGGAAACGGGCTTCACGTAGGGCATTGGAGAGGCTATGTGATCTCTGACGTATGGAGCCGTTATAAGCTGCAGCAGGGACACTACATCGTACACCCTATGGGATGGGACGCATTCGGACTTCCGGCGGAGAACTATGCCATCAAGATGGGAATCCATCCAGCGGTGTCCACGGCGGAAAATGTGGCGAACATCAAGAAGCAGATCAACCAGATCGCAGCCCTCTATGACTGGGATATGGAGGTCAATACCACGGATCCGGACTTTTACAAATGGACCCAGTGGATCTTCGTAAAAATGTTCAAGGAAGGGTTGGCCTATGAGAAGGAATTTCCCATCAACTGGTGTCCGTCCTGCAAGACCGGCCTTGCCAACGAGGAAGTGGTGAACGGAAAATGCGAGCGCTGCGGCGCGGAGGTGACGAAGAAGAACCTGCGCCAGTGGATGCTTAAGATCACGGCCTATGCGGACCGCCTTTTGAATGACCTGGACAAGCTGGACTGGCCGGAAAAGGTTAAGAAGATGCAGAGCGACTGGATCGGAAAGTCCTACGGCGCGGAAGTGGATTTCCCGGTGGACGGACGGGAGGAAAAGATCACGGTCTATACCACGCGTCCGGATACCCTCTACGGAGCGACTTTTATGGTACTGGCGCCGGAGCACGCCCTGGCGGCGGAGCTTGCTACACCGGAGACGAAGGAAGCGGTGGAAAAATACATTTACGACGCGTCCATGAAGTCCAATGTGGACCGTCTGCAGGATAAGGAGAAAACCGGTGTGTTTACCGGGAGTTATGCCATCAATCCGCTGAACGGGGCAAAGACACCGATCTGGCTCTCCGATTATGTACTGGCGGATTATGGTACGGGAGCCATTATGTGTGTACCGGCCCACGACGACCGCGACTTTGAATTTGCGAAGAAATTTGACATCCCGATCGTCCAGGTCATTGCGAAGGACGGAAAAGAAATTGAAAATATGACTGAGGCTTATACCGAGGCTGCCGGAACTATGATCAATTCCGGGGAATGGAACGGCATGGAGTCTGCGGTGCTGAAAAAGGAAGCTCCCCATATCATCGAGAAGAGGGGCATCGGGAAGGCGACCGTGAACTTCAAGCTGCGTGACTGGGTATTCTCCCGTCAGCGTTACTGGGGCGAGCCGATCCCGATCATCCACTGTCCGGACTGCGGAAATGTGCCGGTGCCGGAGGAAGAGCTTCCGCTGACTCTGCCCGAGGTGGAATCCTACGAACCCACAGGAACCGGAGAATCCCCGCTTGCAGGCATTGAGGAATGGGTGAACTGCACCTGCCCGGTCTGCGGAAAGGCAGCGAAGCGGGAGACCAACACCATGCCTCAGTGGGCAGGCTCCTCTTGGTATTTCCTGCGCTATGTGGACAATCACAACGATCAGGAGCTGGTATCCAGGGAGAAGGCGGACGAGATGCTTCCGGTGGATATGTATATCGGTGGTGTGGAGCATGCTGTACTGCATCTGTTGTATTCCCGGTTCTATACCAAGTTCCTGCATGATATCGGAGTGGTGGACTTTGACGAGCCGTTTCAGAAGCTGTTCAACCAGGGGATGATCACCGGAAAGAACGGGATCAAGATGAGCAAGTCCAAGGGAAATGTGGTATCACCGGACGATTTGGTGCGGGATTACGGCTGTGATTCCCTGCGGATGTACGAGTTGTTCGTAGGACCTCCGGAGCTGGATGCGGAGTGGGACGACCGTGGGATTGACGGGGTAAACCGTTACTTAAAGCGTCTCTGGAATCTGGTGATGGACAGCAAGGATGCGGATGTCAAGCCGACGAAGGAAATGCTCAAGCTGCGGAATAGGATGGTGTATGACATCACCACGCGTCTGGAGAGTTTCAGCCTGAATACGGTGATCTCCGGTTTCATGGAGTACAACAACAAGTTTATCGAGCTGGCAAAGAAAAACGGCGGGATCGACAAGGAGACCTTGGAGGCAGTTGCGGTACTCTTATCTCCGTTTGCGCCGCATTTTGCGGAAGAGATGTGGGAGCAGCTGGGGCACAGTGAGACCGTGTTTACGGCGGGCTGGCCGAGCTACGATGAGTCACAGATGAAGGACGACGAGATTGAGATCCCGGTTCAGGTGAACGGGAAGACGAAGGTGGTTGTGTCCATTCCGGCGGATGCGGATAAGGACGCTGCCATTGCGGCAGGGAAGGAAGCTCTGGGAGATAAACTGAGCGGGAATATTGTGAAGGAGATTTATGTTCCGGGGAAGATCATTAATATTGTAGCGAAGTGATCGGAAAAAGTTGATATAAAGAATATTGTGTTTGGAGATATGGAAAAGTTCGCTGTAGATTGCGGAATACGACCATAAAAAGGGGCTGCCGGAAAATGGCATTTCTGCACAATACTTTGCTGTGATATGGAATCAGTCACAGCATAGATTGCGGAAAACCAGTCATTTCCCGACGGCCCCTGTGTCTATGTGTCCGGATCCTTATAGCTTCTGATAAATCTGCATTGCCTTTTTATGCCTTTCTGCATCCGCATATCGTATTTGGCTGGCTTTACTGATTCGTAACAATTCATTTTTAAAAGGGACTGTAACATTCTCATAATCTCCAGCTATCAATCCTTCTCTTTGGATGTTACTGTTCACACCCTGACCGGGCGCTCACAGTAACCTTTGGATCCAGGAAAAGAACATTAGTTCGGAAAATGCTTGCAATCATAACTTGGATGTGCTATCATAGTAAAAGAACAAATGTTTTGGATAGTGTATCATTCGGTTGGAAAAGAAGGTGTGAGGAAGTTGTTGGAGAAGATTCAGGTTCAGATGTCCGTGTATGACAAGCTGCAGATTTTATCGGACGCGGCGAAGTATGATGTGGCCTGTACGTCCAGCGGGGTGGACCGCAAGGGGGATGGAACGGGGATGGGGAACTGCCGGGCGGCAGGGCTCTGCCACAGCTTTTCTTCGGACGGCAGGTGTATTTGTCTGCTGAAGATCCTGTTTACCAATGAGTGCATTTACGACTGCAAGTACTGTATCAACCGTTCGTCTAATGATGTAGTCAGAACCTCTTTTACTCCGGAGGAGGTCTGTACGCTGACGATGGAGTTTTATCGGAGGAATTATATCGAAGGTCTGTTTTTGAGCTCGGGGATTTTGAAGAGCCCGAATTATACGATGGAGCTGATCTATGCGACGCTTTACAGACTGCGTAAGGTTTGTAATTTTCAGGGGTATATCCATGTGAAGGCGATTCCGGGTACGGATGCAGAGCTGCTTGAGAGAGTCGGGTTTCTGGCGGACCGGATGAGCGTAAACTTAGAGCTGCCTACTGCCGAAGGGCTGCGCCTTCTGGCACCCCATAAGAACCGGAAGAATATACTGGCGCCGATGCGTATGGTCCAGAACCGGATGCGGGAGAATAAGCAAGAGATCGTCCTGTATAAGAATGCGCCCCGGTTCGTGCCGGCCGGACAGAGTACCCAGATGATCATCGGGGCAACGCCGGAGACGGACTATCAGATCTTGAATGTGGCAGAAGCTCTGTATCAGAAGTTTGGATTGAAACGGGTGTTTTATTCCGCTTTTGTGGCTGTGAATCAGGATTCGGAACTTCCTGCCAGGACAGGGGAAGGGCCGCCGCTTCTGCGGGAGCATCGTTTGTATCAGGCGGACTGGCTGCTTCGGTTTTACCGATTTGAGGCAAAGGAACTGTTGGATGAGGAGCATCCGAATTTTAATATTTTTCTGGATCCCAAGTGCAACTGGGCCTTGAAGCATCTGGAGCAGTTCCCGGTGGAGGTGAACCGGGCGGATTACAATATGCTGCTTCGTGTTCCGGGAATCGGGGTCAAGTCTGCCATGCGGATCGTGAAGGCAAGGCAGATGGGGAATCTGAAGTTTGAGGATCTGAAAAAAATGGGCGTGGTCTTAAAGCGCGCGCTGTATTTTCTGACCTGCGGCGGGAAGATGATGTACCGTACCAGGCTGGATGAGGACTACATCACCAGAAACCTTCTCAATACGAAGGAGAGACTTCCGGACACGGTGTCCGGAATGACTTACCGACAGCTTTCCTTATTTGATGATATGAATTATGATTATTCTTCACATGATGCTGTGCGCTCTGTACATGGCATCCGTCCAATGCAGTGATATAATACTGCCTGATATTAATCAGAATATTTTGGCGAAAACCTGAAACGGGGGTGGGTTTGTATGAAAAAAGTATATATCTGCAGTGACACGATCACTGGGATATTTTCTGCGATTTATGATGCGTGGAAGGAGAGCAGGGACGGTGAAGCGGGGATTGAACTGCGCGGGATGCTGGATACACAGCTGTTCTGTGAATATACGGAGGTCACGGAGGAGGAGCGCAAAGCAGCGGCAGTGGAAAAGCTGATCCAGAACCACCTTGGATATAACACATACTGGGACATATATCATGCGCTCCTGTCCACGCATCCGAAAAAGGCGGAAGCCGTGTTCCACGTCATGCAGGCCGCGCGGACGGTGGGCAACAGCAAGCGTATCATGGAGCATCTGTCCGATCCGGATGTGGCCTGCGTGTTTGAGCTGAGCAGAAAGGTCGCCAACGAAGCACACCAGTTCATGGAATTTATCCGTTTCCGGGAGTTGGAAAACGGCGTCCTTTTTTCTGAGATTACACCGAAGAACCGGGTGCTGACATGCATTGCGGATCATTTTGCGGACCGTTTCCCACTGGAAAACTGGATGATCTATGATAAGACCTTTCAGGAATTTCTCGTACACCGTATGAGAAGCCAGTGGGTTCTCGTGAGCGGAGAATGCCTGAACCGGGAAGAGGCGGAGAAGGTTTCGAAAGCGGAAGCGGAGTTCGAAAGGCTGTGGCAGGGATTTTTCCAGTCCATTGCCATCAAGGAACGGGAGAACCCCATCTGCCAGAGAACCCATCTGCCGATTCATTTCCGCCAGGATATGACCGAGTTCCTTCCGATCAGAGAGGCGGTCCATTGAAGCAGCAGTTGATACGATGCCGTGACTGTTACACCTGGTCCGGATTTCACAGTTATTCATTGAGACACGAAAACACTGCATTCACGCAAAAGGTATTGCGTAATCTGAGGAAGCGGTTTAAGATAGAATCAACATCAGGAAGTAATGGACCCCATCCATTACAGCACACCAGATGAAATCTAATAGAAAGAAGGAGGTCACATGGAGAGAGAGGTTTTTATTTGGCTTGGATTGCTGATCATGTTTCTTGCCGTTGAGATCGCGACGGTCGGACTGACATCAATCTGGCTGGCCGGAGGCGCAGTGGCCGCATTGCTTTTTACCATAGCGGGACTGAATATCTGGTGGCAGGCAGGTGCTTTTCTGGCCGTATCATTCTTACTGCTTATTTTTACCCGCCCATTTGCGGTAAAATACATAAATTCCCATCATGAAAAAACAAATTATGAGGGAATTATCGGAAAAGTGGTTAGAATAACAGAGACGGTCAACAACCTGCAGGAGATGGGAACCGCAGTTGTGAACGGACTGGAATGGACGGCACGAACAGAGGAGGACGGGGTGATCTTGAATCCGGGGGATCTGGCAAAGGTCGTCAACATCTCAGGGGTAAAGCTTATTGTAAAAAAGTATGAGGAGGAATAGAGTATGAATCTCGGAATTATTATCATCATTGTCATTTTAGTCATTTTACTTTTGATCATCATTTCCAACATCAAGATTGTACCCCAGGCACATGCGTATATACTGGAACGCCTGGGCGGTTACAAGGAGACCTGGAGCGTAGGGCTGCATTTCAAGATGCCGATCCTAGATAAGGTGGCGAAAAGAGTCTCTTTGAAGGAACAGGTTGTAGACTTTGATCCGCAGGCCGTGATCACAAAGGATAACGTAACCATGCAGATTGATACGGTGGTATTTTTCCAGATTACAGACCCGAAGAAGTATGCATACGGTGTAGAGAGCCCGATCGCCGCAATTGAAAACCTGACGGCAACAACTCTGCGTAATATTATCGGCGACCTGGAATTGGATGAGACATTGACCTCCAGGGAGACCATCAACACTAAGATGCGGACGATCCTGGACATTGCCACTGATGAATGGGGAATCAAGGTCAACCGTGTAGAACTGAAGAACATTATGCCTCCGAAAGCCATTCAGGACGCCATGGAAAAGCAGATGAAGGCGGAGCGTGAACGAAGAGAAGCCATCCTTCGCGCGGAAGGTGAGAAGAAATCTACCATCCTTGTAGCGGAAGGTGAGAAGGAATCCTTGATTCTGGAAGCAGAGGCTTCCAAGGAAGCTGCGATTCTGAAGGCAGAAGCGGAGAAGCAGAAACGGATCCGGGAGGCCGAAGGTCAGGCAGAAGCCATCCGTACGGTGCAGAAAGCGACCGCGGAAGGTATCGAGTTTGTAAAGGCAGCGGGTGCGGATCAGGCAGTGCTGACGCTCAAGAGCCTGGAGGCATTTGTGAAGGCGGCTGACGGCCAGGCTACGAAGATCATCATCCCGTCCGAGCTGCAGGGGATCGCAGGGCTGACGAAAACCATTGCGGAAGTTGCCCACATCGATGACGCAAAATCGGAGTGACCGGAAGTATGGCGAGAATACTGATACTGGAAGATGAAAACACTAGCCGGACGGCGTTGGTAAAAATGGTGAAAAACATATCTGCGGAAATCACGGTGGATGCGGCGGCAGACCTGGCGAAAGCCAGGCTGCTGCTCGGCAGCACCGTTTCTTTTGATTTATTCTTTTTGGATGTGAACTTAAAGCCCGGGGAAGAGGGGGATATATCCGGTATCCAATTTGCGGAAGAGATCCGAAGCATTCGGAAGTACGAATTTACGCCTCTGGTCATGATTACTTCTGTAGCCGGACTGGAGATGGAAGCATATCGAAGGCTGCACTGCTATCAATACGTAGTGAAGCCCTATATTCAGTCGGAAGTGGGGGAGATCGTCAGGAAAGTGCTGTTCCATCTTCATGCGGGAACCCGGCCTTCGATTATGGTAAAGAAAAATGGCGTCAACTATAAGATCTTCTGCGATGAGATCATGTTCTGCCGGGCAATCCCGCGGGGGGTCTGCCTGCAGCTTAAAAGCGAGCAGATCGAAGTGCCGTATCTTTCGATCCATAAGCTGCTGGAAAAGCTTCCGGAGGGGATGTTTTTCCAATGTCACAGGACATTTGTCGTTAACCGCAATGCTGTTAAATATTATGATCTGGTCAATCAGGTGATTCAGGTAGAAGGCTCCTCGGAATGGATCGATATCGGAGTGACCTTCAAGCCGGAAGTCAGGAGGATCTTATATGGTGAAAAGCAGAACTAAGCTCCTGTACAGAATTTTATGTACTATATCCCTTGTGATTGGCCTGTATCTGGTGACAGACCTGATGTTCAGCGGTACTCTGAATGTGAAAATGATCATCGTATTTATCCTGGTCATGACATGGATCATCTGGGGAGCCGTAGACTGGAAGCTGAGCAGCGATCTGATCCGGAATCAGGAAAAGGAGCTGAAAATGTACCGGCTCTATATCCAGCCTCTGGAAGAGCTGGTAAAGGAAATCCGGGTCAGGCAGCATGAATTTGACAATCATATCAACGCGATCCTGAATATGCATCTGACGGTAGACAACTATGAGGAACTGGTGGAAAAGCAGTCGCGGTACATCCTGGAGATCCGCCGTGACAGCGCCGGCAAGTTCCTGCCGCTTCTACGGATCAGCGACAAGGTGCTGGCGGGTTTTCTGTACAGCAAGATCGTCAGTTCTCCGGAAAATGCGGATACAGACGTTGAGGTGCGCAACTGGCAGATTTTATCCAGGACATCGGAACACAGCCTGATCGAGATCGTAGGGGTACTGGTGGACAATGCTTATGAGGCAGTCTCGGAGAAAGGCGGCCGGGTCAGGATCTTCCTGGATTCCCGGGAGGATCAGATGGTATTCGAGATTCTGAATGAATATCGAAGGATTCCTTTTGAAGAGCTGGAGAAGTTTTTTGAAAACGGGTACACGACTAAGGATTCAAAAACCGGAAGACGGGGAGTCGGACTTGCGAGGGTCAAGTCTTTGATCCAAAAGGCGGACGGAGAGATCACGATTGCCCAGGAAGTGATTGAAGAGAAAAATTATATCCATATTACAGTTGTTATATGATGTGGGACGGAACAATGGAAACGGAACAGACAGTAGTGAAAATCTCAGTCCGTAATCTGGTAGAATTTATTCTGCGGGAAGGGGACATTGACAATCGTACGGCAGGCAGCATGGAGCGTGACGCCATGCTGCAGGGGAGCAGGATCCACCGCAAGATCCAGAGGCGGATGGGTTCTGCTTACTGTGCTGAGGTTCTGCTGAAAATACAGTGTCCCTGCGACGGTTTTACTCTCCAGGTGGAGGGGCGGGCGGACGGAATCATGGCGGAAGAGGGCAAGACAGTCATTGACGAGATCAAAGGAGTCATGCGGGAGCTGGAGCAGGTTCGGGAGCCTGTGGGCGTCCATCTGGCTCAGGCCAAGTGCTATGCTTACATATACGCCTCCCAGAATGGGCTGGAAGAGATCGATGTGCAGATGACCTACTGCAATCTGGAGACCGAAGAGATCAAGCGGTTCCGTCAGCAATATCAGCTGGAAGAACTGGAACACTGGTTCATGGATCTGGTGCATGCTTATGAGAAATGGGCCGGATTCCAGATTGTATGGAAAAAAGAGCGGAACGCGTCCATCCGCAGAACAGAATTTCCATTTCCCTACCGTGAGGGACAGAGGGATCTGGCGGCTTCTGTTTATCGTACGATCCTGCGCCGAAAAAAGCTATTTATCCAGGCACCTACCGGGGTGGGGAAAACGATGGCGACCGTATTTCCCACAGTACGGGCCATGGGAGAGGAGTTGGGGGAGAAGCTGTTTTACCTGACGGCAAAGACTATCACCAGAACCGTTGCGGAACAGGCATTTCAGACACTTCGTAGCCAGGGGCTGCTGTTTAAGACCATCACCCTGACTGCCAAGGAAAAAATCTGCTTTTGTGAGGAAACGGAGTGTAATCCGGATGCCTGCCCCTATGCAAAGGGGCACTATGACCGGGTCAATGACGCAGTGTTCGACTTGATCACAAACGGCTGTGATCTGACACGCAATGTACTGGAAGCCCAGGCGGAGAAGTATCAGGTCTGTCCCTTTGAGATGGCGCTGGATGTTTCGATATGGGTAGATGGTGTGATCTGCGATTATAATTACGTATTTGACCCGAATGCCCATTTGAAACGGTTTTTCTCAGAGGGGAACAAGGGGGGCTATCTGTTCCTGATTGATGAGGCGCACAATCTGGTGGAGCGTGGACGGGAGATGTACAGCGCGGAGATATATAAAGAAGAGATCCTGAAGATGAAACGTCTTGTGAAAGCAGAGGATCCCAGGCTGGCAAAACGGCTGGAGGAGTGCAACAGGCTGCTTTTGGAGATGAAGCGGGAATGTGAAAATTATACCGTATTGGACGAAGTACGCCCTGCAGAAGAGGATGCGGGATATCAAGTCGTGGAAAGTGTTTCCCATGTTGCTCTGAAATTGATGAATGTATTCGGTGAACTGGAACGCTTCCTGGAGGAATGCCAGGATCCGAAGAAACGGGAGGAGATTCTGGAGTTTTATTTCCAGGTCCGGGATTTTTTGAATATTTATGACATCCTGGATGAAAATTATACGATTTATACGGAACTGGAACGGCAGGGACGTTTTAAACTGAAGCTGCTGTGCGTAAATCCTGCGGCAAACCTGCAGAAGTATCTGGAACGGGGGAACAGCACCGTATTTTTTTCTGCTACGCTGCTGCCCATCCATTATTATAAAACGCTTTTGAGCGTGGAAACAGAGGATTACGCCGTTTATGCCAGATCCACCTTTCCAATGGAAAACAGGCTGCTCCTTCTCGGGACGGACGTGAGCACCAGATATACCCTGCGGGGGAAGGAAATGTACCGCAGGATCGCACTCTATATTCTGGAGACAATCCGGGCAAAGCGGGGCAATTATATGATCTTTTTTCCATCCTACCGTTTCATGGAAGATGTATATGAATTTTTCCAGATCGAGAGAAAAGAGGAAGACAAGATTGAATGTGTCCTGCAGTCGCAGTATATGGGGGAGGAGGCGAGAGAGATTTTTCTGGAAACCTTTGAGGAGGCCCGGGAGGATTCTCTGGCGGGCTTCTGCGTGATGGGCGGCATATTCTCGGAGGGAATCGACCTGACAAGGGACCGTCTGATCGGAGCCGTGATTGTGGGGACAGGGCTGCCCCAGGTCTGCAATGACCGGGAAATCCTGCGTTCCTACTTTGACGGCAGGAAACTGTCCGGCTTTGACTATGCCTATCTGTATCCCGGCATGAATAAGGTCCTGCAGTCTGCCGGGCGTGTGATCCGCACGGAGGAGGACCGGGGCGTGATTCTTCTGCTGGATGAGCGGTTTTTAGGAGCCAGGTACCAGGGCACATTTCCAAGGGAATGGAGCGGCATACAAACCTGCAGACTGGGGGATTTGAGTGAGAAACTAAAAAATTTCTGGGGAAACGGAAGGATTTAGCCGAAATCCCATATTTTTCTTAACTTTTTAGGCAATGGGCCGATATAACTAACAGAGGATAATAATTGGTTTTCCTAATGAAAAGAAAAGGAGGAAATGAAGTGAAAATCGGTGATAATTATCAAAATATCCAGAACAATTATGCTTATGTTAATGCGAATAATGTAGCGGCAGCTTCCAAGGTTGCCGCGGAGAAGAAGGATGGATCAGCGGATGCGGCGGCAGTGGGTGCGGCAACCCCGAATACAGACCGTGCGGAATTCAGCGCTGATACAAAGGTTACAAACAAGATGAGTGATTCCGAGAGGGCGGCTCTGGTAGAAAGCCTGAAGTCAGACCTGGACAACCAGATGTCACGCTTCACCAACATGATGATGCAGACATTCAACAAGCAGGGAATCACAGGCCTTACAGCAGGCAGCGACGCATTCTGGCGTCAGATCGCAAGCGGCAACTTTACCGTAGATGCTCAGACCAAGGCAGAGGCTCAGCAGGCTATTTCCGAAGACGGATACTGGGGAGTAAAGCAGACCTCACAGAGAATCTTCGACATGGCGAAGGCGCTTGCAGGAGACGATCCCGCTAAGATGAAAAAGATGCAGGACGCGGTGGAAAAAGGTTTCGAGCAGGCAACTGCTTCTTGGGGCAAGGCCCTTCCGGGTATCTGCGATGATACGCACAGCGCAATCAATGGAATGTTTGAAGAATATTATAAGAACGCAGGTGTGGAAAAATAAAGTACATACGAAAAAGAGAAAGCATAGTAAAAGATACTGCGAAAGGAATGGAGAAACAGCGCTCCATTCCTTTTTTGAGCTGCGGGATATGTACAGCGTCTTTTAGAATATTATATTCGGAATGAGCATATTTGTAGAGAGAGCATCAAAGAACTGGAGGCGTTAGAATAATTGAGAAAAAGAAAGAAGTGTTACTATGAGGGCATTTATTGCCGTTGAAAACAGACCGGCGCATATACTTACGCCGGTCTGTCAAGATTCGTGATCATTCGATTGCAATATATCTTGGCTGTTCTTCGATTGCCTTCGGTACTTCCTTCGGAATACTCAGCCGCAGGATTCCATCGGAGAATGCTGCCTTGATGTCATCCTGGGTCAGTTCCTTGCCCACATAAAAGCTTCGGTTGCAGGAGCCAGTATAGCGCTCCTTACGGATGCATTTTCCCTTAGAATCATGTTCTTCCTTCGCCTCATTTCTTGAAGCGGTGATGGTGAGATAGCCGTCCTTCAAATCTGCCTTGATATCTTCCTTCTTGTATCCTGGAAGCTCCATCTCTACCAGATAGTTGGCATCATTTTCATGAATATCTGTCTTCATGATCTGCGATGAGGCACTTCCAAAGGGCCTCTCGAAAAATGGATCGTTGAAAAAGTTGTCGATAAAATTTCTGTTTGATAGTAACATATGTCATCCCTCCATGTGTGATTTGAAAAAGTATTGTTATCTTTGTTCTATAAGAACTATAGCACAAATTATTAGCACTGTCAACTGATGAGTGCTAATAATTTGTGAAGATTCTATGAAATCATGATCAGGATTCCCAGGTAACAGGCTTTTTATGCAATTTTATAATAGAACTTGCCCGGAACGGTTCTTTTGCGTTATACTTAGAAGGCAGTGCAATAAAATATTTCAGTGATATAGAATGGAGAAAAAAGTGAAGGACAAACTGACGAAAAGTGATGTAAAGAAGATTGAAGAGGAGATAGAGCACCGGAAGCTGGTAGTCAGAAAGACGGCAATTGAGGCGGTGAAGGAAGCCAGGGCGCACGGCGACCTGAGCGAGAATTTTGAGTACCATGCGGCCAAGAAGGATAAAAACCAGAATGAGAGCCGGATCCGGTATCTGGAGCGGATGCTGAAAAATGCGGTGATCGTGGATGACAGCTCAGCGGAGGATGAGGTTGGGATCAACAATACGGTAGAGCTCTATATTGAGGAGGATGACGAGACAGAAGTTTATCGGCTGGTGACCTCCATCCGGGGCAGCTCCCTGAACGGGCTGATCAGTATTGAGTCGCCGCTGGGAAAGGCGATCATCGGACATAAGGTGAATGACAGAGTATATATTAAGGTCAATGACGATTTCGGTTATTACGCCGTGATCAAAAAGATTGAGAATACGCAGGAGGAAGAAACAGATCATATACGCAGCTATTAACTATTTCATTCAGGAGTTTTAAAAGCTGCCTGCCGGGAAATGGCTGCATCCATACAGCATAGGTCATGTGGATGCAGTCATTTCCCGGCAGGCAGCTTTTTATATCATACCAACCTATGTAGAAAGTCTGCCAGCGGCAGGCTTTCTACATGCGGGAATGCTGTAACAGACAGAGATTTTTGTTTTCTTTACAGCCTTCCATAATTATAATTCTTTTTTAGCGGAAAAGCAGTGCGGTCAATATCTTCCGCATATCGGTCTCTCTCACCCTGTTTTTCGGAGTCGATCTCCAGGTTTTTATTCGCTGTAGACAGCATCAGCTTGATTCGGTTGAGCTGGTTTACTTCGCTTGCGCCCGGGTCAAAATCAATGGCAACCACGTTGGACTGGGGATACAGACGGCGCAGCTCCTTGATGACGCCTTTTCCCACCACATGGTTGGGCAGGCAGGCAAAGGGCTGGGTACATACGATATTTTCCGTACCGCTATGTATCAGCTCCAGCATTTCCCCGGTCAAAAACCATCCTTCCCCGGTCTGGTTGCCCAGGGATACGATTCCCGAGGCCATCTCCGCCAGCTTTTCGATCGGGGTGGGAGGAGCAAAATGCCGACTCGATTCAAATGCCTTTGTGGCAGGAGCGCGGAACCATTCCAGCGCCCGGATCCCGAGATTCCCGATTTTCGCTTTGGACTTTTCCATCCCCAGATGGGATACCTTGAAATTCTGGTTATAGAAGCAGTACATCAGAAAATCCAGCAGATCCGGGACAACCGCCTCGGCGCCTTCGCTTTCCAGAAGCTCCACCAGGTAATTATTCGCGGCGGGAAGGAATTTCACCAGGATTTCGCCCACTACGCCGACTTTTGGTTTCTTGACCTCCCGGATTTCCAGGCGGTCAAAATCCCGGATAATATCCCGGCAGAGCTTTTTGAACCCGCTCCGGGACGGATAGGCCTGGGCCAAAAACTGCTTGGCGATCTCAGCCCATTTCCGGTACATGGCGTTGGCGCTTCCCGGAACAGCCTCATAGGGGCGCATCCGGTAGACACATTTCATGAAGATATCCCCAAGCACCAGTGCGTAGATTCCACGCAGCACCAGGACCGGGGTCAGCTTGAAGCCAGGATTCTCCTCCAATCCGCTTAAGTTCAGGGAGATCACGGGGATATGCGCGTACCCGGCCTTTTTCAGCGCCCTGCGGATAAATCCGATATAATTGGATGCACGGCATCCGCCGCCGGTCTGGGTAATGATCACGGCCAGACGGTCGGTGTCATAATCTCCGGACAGGATGGCCTCCATGATCTGGCCCACCACCATCAGGGAGGGGTAGCATGCATCGTTGTTTACATATTTTAATCCCACGTCCACGGCCTGCTTGTTGTCGTTGGGCAGCACTGCGATGTTGTAGCCGGAAGCACGGAACGCAGGCTCCAGCAGCTCAAAATGCATGGGCGACATCTGGGGGCAGAGTATCGTATAGGTCCTGCGCATCTCCTTGGTGAAGGAGATCTTCTCGATCGAAGCCGGACAGATATTCCGCTTTGCGTTGCGCTGCTCCCGAACGCGGATCGCGGCTAACAGGGAGCGGACACGGATTCTGGCAGCTCCCAGGTTGTTGACCTCATCAATCTTCAATGAGGTATAGATCTTGTCGGAATTGGTCAGGATTTCCGCCACCTGGTCCGTGGTGACCGCATCCAGGCCGCATCCGAAGGAATTGAGCTGGATGAGATCCAGGAAGTCTACAGTCTTTACATAATTTGCCGCTGCGTACAGGCGGGAGTGGTACATCCACTGGTCCATCACATTTAAGGGGCGTTCGACCTCGTGCAGGTGTGACACGGAATCCTCGGTCAGCACCGCGATGTTGTAGGAAGTGATCAGCTCCGGCAGCCCATGGTTGACCTCCGGGTCAATGTGATAGGGCCGGCCGGCAAGCACGATCCCCCGATTTCCGGTATCCTTGAGGAACTGGATCGTCTCCTCACCCTTTCGGCGCATATCATTCCGGCACGCCGAGAGTTCCTTCCATGCGTCATGTACGGCAGAGCGGATCTCCTCCTCTGAAATGGAGAACTTCTTCGACAGCTCTTCCGTCAGACGGTAGGCGATGGTCTCCTCACTTTTCAAACTGAGGAAAGGATGGATAAAATCCACCTCGCCCTTTACAATGGGATCCATATTATTCTTAATATTCTCCGGGTAGGAGGTTACGATGGGGCAGTTGTAGTGGTTGTTGGCCTCCTCAAATTCATTCCGTTCAAAGGGGACGGAAGGATAGAAGATATGCCGCGCCTCCTGGTTGATCAGCCATTGGACATGCCCGTGGGCCAGCTTTGCCGGATAACATTCGGACTCGCTGGGAATGGATTCGATCCCCAATTCATAGATCTTTCTGGTAGAAGCCGGGGAAAGGAGCACCCGGAACTTCAGCTTTGTAAAAAATGTAAACCAGAAGGGATAGTTTTCATACATGTTCAGCACCCGCGGAATGCCGATGGTGCCGCGCAGAGCCTCCTCTTTTTCCAGCGGAGTATATCCGAAATACCGCTTCATCTTATAGTCAAACAGGTTGGGCATCTGATTGACAGACTTTTCCTTGCCAAGTCCGCGTTCACAGCGGTTTCCTGTGATAAACCGTCTTCCGCCGCTGAAATGGCTGACGGTCAGACGGCAGTTGTTGGTACAGCCCTTACATTTGGTCATGGTGGTGGAATACTCCAGCGCCTGGATGTCCTCAATGGAGAGCATGGTGGTGCCTTCGCATTCCGTATAACGCTCCCGGGCGATCAGGGCGGCGCCGAAGGCGCCCATGATCCCGGCGATATCCGGACGGATGGCCTCGCAGTCCGCAATCTTCTCGAAGCTCCGAAGCACCGCATTGTTGTAAAAGGTTCCGCCCTGTACCACGATGTGGGATCCCAGCTCGGACGCGTCGGACACCTTGATGACCTTGAACAGTGCGTTCTTGATGACAGAGTAGGCAAGGCCGGCGGAAATATCCGCGACCTCGGCCCCTTCCTTCTGGGCCTGCTTGACCTTGGAATTCATAAATACGGTGCAGCGGGTTCCCAGGTCGATGGGATTGCGGGCGTAGAGCGCCTCATGGGCAAAATCCTCTACCGAATAGTTGAGAGATTTCGCAAAGGTTTCGATAAAGGAACCGCAGCCGGAGGAGCAGGCTTCGTTGAGCTGGACGCTGTCTACGGTCTGGTTCTTGATCTTGATGCACTTCATATCCTGTCCGCCGATGTCCAGGATGCAGTCCACGTCCGGCTCAAAGAACGAAGCGGCGTAGTAATGGGACACGGTCTCCACCTCTCCTTCATCCAGCAGGAGGGCAGCCTTGATCAGCGCCTCCCCGTAGCCGGTGGAGCAGGAATGGACGATCTCCACACCCTCCGGAAGCTGGCTGTAGATGTCCTTGATGGCCCGGATGGTGGTGCCCAGGGGATCCCCTTCATTGTTATGGTAAAAAGAGTACAGCAGTGTTCCGTCTTCGCCCACCAGTGCGGCTTTCGTGGTGGTGGAGCCGGCATCGATGCCCAGAAAGGCTTTTCCCTGATAGGAGGAAAGGTCCTTCATGGGAACCTGGTGCCGGTTATGGCGGCTGATAAATGTCTCGTATTCTTTGGTAGACGCGAACAGCGGTTCCATCCGGTCCACTTCAAATTCCATCCGGATCTTGCCGGCCAGCCGTTCCTGCAGCTCACGAAGGGGCACCTTTGCAGACTCCGGCTTTGCATTGAGTGCGGAGCCGATGGCGGCAAACAGATGGGACTGGTACGGGACGATGGTATGCTCGTCGTCCAGCTTCAGGGTGCGGACAAAAGCCTCACGCAGCTCGGATAAAAAGTGCAGCGGTCCGCCCAGGAAGGCCACGTGTCCCCGGATCGGCTTGCCGCAGGCCAGGCCGCTGATGGTCTGGTTGACCACTGCCTGGAAAATGGAAGCGGCCAGGTCTTCCTTGGATGCGCCTTCGTTGATCAGCGGCTGGATGTCTGATTTGGCA
Source organism: Schaedlerella sp. (assembly GCF_056796775.1). Classification (NCBI taxonomy): domain Bacteria; kingdom Bacillati; phylum Bacillota; class Clostridia; order Lachnospirales; family Lachnospiraceae; genus Schaedlerella; species Schaedlerella sp. Next base: position 147,372 of record NZ_JBQIKP010000001.1, on the reverse strand, counting down.
AACACCCCGCAGCGGGCCGCAATGGAGTAAAGGGCCTTGTAATTTTTGGCATAGGTATTGAGGCCGGAAGCATCCGTCTGCAGAAGGGACGCCATCTGGTCGATGAAGGAACCCGTCCCTCCGGCACAGACGCCATTCATGCGCTGCTCCACATTGCCGCCCTCAAAATAGATAATCTTCGCGTCTTCCCCGCCCAGCTCGATGGCCACATCTGTCTGGGGCGCATAGTCCTGCAACGCAGAAGAGACTGCGATCACTTCCTGTACAAAAGGCACCTCAAGATGGGTGGCAAGGGTCAGTCCCCCGCTCCCGGTAATGACCGGAGACACCCGGATGGGGCCTAAGGCATACAGGGCCCGGCCGAGCAGGTCGGAGAGAGTCTCCTGGATATTGGCAAAATGCCGTTCATAATCAGAAAATAATACCTCACGGCTGCTGTTAAGTACTGCGATCTTAACCGTGGTGGAACCGATATCGATTCCCAGGCTGTATAAGTCATTCAAATTCATATGATTTCCACATCCTCTTTATAAAGATTTTATGTCAGTTATTTCCTATTAAATGTTGACTTTCACTCGACAACAAGATACATTATACGACAAGATTAAAAAAAAGACAATCGGAAATGTGATGAACGTTTTTGGCAGGAATTGATTTTTTTGGGAAAATCATATAATTGGATGAAGTTTTTAGAAAGGACAGCTGGAAATTTTTTTGGAGCCGCAATAAAATCAGCTCCGACGCTTAAATATTTTTTGTTTTGAAATCATACGTAATTTAAAGACATTAAGACGGTTTGGTAAAGAGGCGGGAAATTTTTTCTTCGCACTCAGGGTAAAAGAGCTGTTGGATGGAACAAAAAGATGAGCCATGAAACACCAGGGTCTGTTTCATATGTTGCTCACTTAAAAAGCATCTGTTCCGGCAAGGGAGATCAAACATGGGACAAATCATTCATCTGGATAAAGGGAATCCCCATTTTCATTTAGGATAGCATTCGAAACAGGGGATATGGTCTGCTACTGTCATTGATTGTCAGACATTCCCAAATGATCTATGGAAAAGTTTCTTTACGGATCAGGCGTACTTTAAGTTTTAATGAGATATCCGTCTGACGCGCAATTCCGGAAAAAAGAAATCTGAATCGGGTGGTTTTCGGCCCCAATACCAGAGTGTTCTATGGGTATTGCGTATATTATAATAGAAGAAACGCAGAAATTATCTGATGACTTTGGCTAAAATCGCAAAAAGGTAGGAAATCATAAAAAAACCTCCCATTTTATGGAAAAATGAGAGATAATGTAATTAACCCAACAACATATCTTCACCCATAAAAGAAGGAGGTTTTTTACATGAAAAGAGAATAGCGGTTACGAGAAAAGAAACCCGGGAAAACTTACAGAAACTCCAGCTTGCATGTGAACTCTCAAAACTGATCCGGCACTACTTCCCGGATCTGGTGCCACTGCTGAAAAAACTGCCGGATCCCAGAAACCAAAGCTATATTACCTATCCGTCTGCCGTGCTCCTAATGACCCGTATCCTTTCTTCTATATTTTACATCAGCAGTATGAGAAAAACAAGTGAAGAATTCAATTCGGATCTCATGATTGAAAATATCTGGGAACTATGCGCAGAGGAAGAAACCGTCCGCGAGCTCCCTTACTGGGAGACCATCAACCGGTATCTGGAAAAATTGGAGCCGGAATCTCTGCAGGAAGTCATTTGGAAACTGGTGTACCGCCTGCTGCGGAGCAAGGCGTTCCAAGGGGCGCGAATTGGAGAGAAACACTGGCAGATCATTTTAGACGGGACCCAGTTACACAGCAGCCGTAAGCCGCTGGATCCGAAATGCATGTACCGGATCCATCACAAAGGCAAGCCGGAAGAATACCGCGAGAATTATTACTATGTCCTGGAGGCAAAGTTGGTATTGCATCCCAAGATTGTAGTAAGTATTATGACCGAATTTGTGGAAAATGATGGGAAAGAGATGGACAAGCAGGACTGCGAAAGGAAAGCAGGCGTGAGACTGATGGAAAAGCTGAAGAAGCAGTTTCCAAGATTAAATATCTGCCTATGTGCGGACAGCCTGTATGCATGTGAGCCATTTTTCCGGAAATGCGGGGAATACCGGTGGCAGTATCTGATCCGATTTAAGGAGGGAAGTATCCCGACAGTAGGAAAGGAATATAGAAAACTGAAAGACTTGGAAAAGAACCGAAAGGAAACGAAAATAAAAAATGGCCGATACTGGTATGATTATGTAAATGAGATTGACTATAACGGATGTAAAATCAATTTGATGGAGTATGGTGAGGAACTGAAACGGACCATAAAAAGAGGGATGTGCAAAATCGAACGTGAGGAAAAAAAGTCGTTCTGTTTTTTGACAAGTCTGCCGGTGAGAAAAAAGAACGTATGCGATCTGGTGGAGAAGGGGCGGATGCGCTGGAAAATAGAAAATGAAGGGTTTAATACGCAAAAGAATCAGGGATATTATTTGAAGCACTTGTTCAGTAAAAACTACCAGGGGATCAAAAACCATTATTACCTGATCCAGATCGGGCACATGATTGCACAGATAATGGAGACATGGGGAAGATTATGGGAAGGGATGCATCTGAGTATGGAACAAAAGCATCAGAAGATACTGGAATCCTTTCAGGCTGTCAGGTTGAAAGAATACATTGGAATAAAAAAGAACATACAGATCCGATTACAATAGACAGGTCTCGAAGGAAGGGGGGATTCAAAAGGAAGCTGGAAATTGAATAGAGGAAACCAAGGGAATACTGTTTCCTGGAATCCATAATACTAAGAAAAGGCTGTGGAAGATATGAAATTTTCATAGCCTGGAAGAAAAAAATAAATTTAAGCGTCAGAGCTGCAATAAAATGGATAATATTGACAAATTCTGTGCCAGATGGTATCTTAAAATAGGGTAAAATTACGTAGGGGAAGGAGGAGCGTGCCGCAGAGTTCTGCGGAGGATACGCTTTTCCTGTATTAATGAACAGGGGAAATTCAGATAAAAAGGAGTGAGAACATGAACAGAAAACTAAAACGGTTCATCCCTGTATTTTTTTGGATGCTGGTGTGTATTGGTATTTCGATCTGCAATCCGATCGAAGCTTCAGCGGCAGATTTCTATCTGAGCGCAACGGACGTTGACCAGACACAGCGGATGTTCAGGATCGCAATGAACCAGTCTGAATTCACGAATGTGTACCAGACGCTCTTTGCGGTATGGGGAGATCAGAATGGTCAGAATGACATACAATGGTACCGGGCCGATGAGATGAGCGACGGGACTTATCTGTGCGATGTGCCGGTGAGCAATCATGGAGAGACAGGCAGCTATACGGTGCATGCGTATGTAGAGACCACGGACGGCTATCTGTATCTGATGGGGTATACCGGTTTCCAGGTGACAGCCGTATCTCAACCCTATTATGAGACTTATGCCGGCGATCTGACTGTAGCTGAGTTGAACGGCGGGGCTTCTTATCAGATTGATCTGTACAATGCCAAGCTTCAGGGGCTGAGCGGCGTGCAGTTTGCGGTGTGGGCTGACCAGGGGGGACAGGATGACCTGTGGTGGTATCAGGGAACCAGATATACGGACGGGAGTTTTTCCTGTACGGTTCCGATCAGCAGCCACGGACAGACAGGGAATTATAACGTACATGCTTATGCCGTGCTGTCCGACGGCTCCATGCAGTTCCTGACAGGAGGCACATTTTATGTTGAAAATAATATGACCGCAAGTATCCAGACGGCCAGGATCAGCGACTCGCAGTATCAGGTTCAGGTTGTAGCGCCCTGGGTTGACGGATACAGTTCCAGAGTCCTGTTCCCTACATGGAGCGAGGTGAACGGGCAGGATGACCTGGTCTGGTATGAGGGGATCCGTTCCAGCGATGGCATCTGGTATGTCAATGTGGACGGGACAAGCCATGGAAGTACGGGCACCTATATCACGCATGCATATATACAGATGAATGGGCAGAACAGTTTTGTGGGCGGAGTCAGCTATACGCTGAATTTTGCCACGCAGCCGAGAGCAGCAAGGGATGCCAGCGCAGTGATCGGAAGCATTACCAACGGATCCATGGATTCAGGGACAAAGCTGCTTACCTGCTATAACTGGGTTGTCAATAATATTTCTTACCAGACACTGCCGATTCCTCTGCAGCCAGAGGCCGGCTATTCCCAAGAAGATTGGTATGCTATCTATGGGCTGGAGCAGAGAAGCGGGAACTGCTATTGCTATGCGGCAGCCTTTGCGGCGATGGCGCGCCAGCTGGGATACAGCGCGACGATGGTGTACGGTTCCGTGCCGCTGTATTCCGGCGGATGGGGCCCCCATGCATGGGTGGAGATTTATATGAACGGCGCCACCTATATCTGCGATCCGGAATCCCAGTATGAAAATCCGGGCTATGGATTTTATATGACGACATATGCGACCGCTCCTTATGCATATCAGAAATAATGTGGCGGCAGTTTGAGAAAGATATGGGGAGGGGATTTATGAAACATGTGATTTTGACAGGCCTTCTGGTGATCGGGGCGGCATGTCTGATCTTGGGCTGCGGCAAAAAAGAAAGCGGCCCGACGGAGGACCGGGCAGTGACCGAACAAACCGAAGGCAGGGAAGAAGAGAACGAGCCGGAGGAACAGGAAGAACCGAAGGATCAGGAAGAGGATACTCAGGATGGGGCGGCGCAGGAGGATGCCCCGGAAGCAGACGAAGCGGAGACCGGACAGAAGACGATCGGGAGCGAGTCTGCGGATGCGCATCGGGTACTGCTGACCAATCATACCGGAGAAGCAATAACGGCGTTTTCGGTCAAAGCATCCTCTGACGCGGAATTTCCGGAGAACATGATGGAGGCGGATCAGAAGATCGGGAACGAGGAGACAGTCTGCCTGTATTACGCTCCATCTCAGGCGGAGGGGGCCCAGACCAGCTCCGGGAAGATGCTCAGAACGACCTATGAATTCAGCGTTGCCAACGAGAGCGGACGGGAGATCCGGATCGCCGGGCTGATGTTTGATGACATACAGGAGGCAGAGCTTTGCTTTGAGGATGGAGTCGGATTTATCAAATATGTCAGCGTGAATTCCGGAGAAGAGATCAGCACGAAGGAGATGGCATTGTCATTACAGGCTCAGTAGGCCGAAGCGGATATACGTGCAGGAGGTGTGAAAGCATCTCCTGCGCTTTTTATGGAAAATTCACAAAAAAATATAACATATATTTGACAAAAACGTCTCCTGACGGTAGAATTATACATGATAGAATCGAAGAAAAGAAAAGAGGAGACGAAGACTTTTGAACTGGTTGGATCAATTAGAAAAAAAATTCGGCAGATATGCAATTCCAAACCTGACTATGTACCTGATCGGGGGCTATGTGATCGGATATATGGTCTCACTCATGCAGCCCGCCCTGCTTTCTTGGCTGACCCTGGAGCCGGCATATATTCTAAGAGGACAGGTCTGGCGGCTTTTGTCCTGGGTGTTGGTGCCGCCCAGCGGAAGTCTTCTGACGATCGTGATCATGATGCTGCTTTACTATCAGCTGGGCACGGCGCTGGAGAGGACATGGGGGGCCTTTCGTTATAATGTCTATATTTTTTCCGGGGTTTTATTTACCGTGCTGGGTGCTTTCATCCTGGCCGTGTTTTTCGGCACGGATATGGTGGGATACGGCAGATTTTTCAGCACGTACTATATTAATATGTCTATTTTTCTTGCGTTTGCGGCCAGTTATCCGGATATGGAGCTTCTGCTGTATTTTGTGCTGCCCATCAAGATCAAGTGGATGGCTTATGTCTATGTGGCCTATATCCTGTATGACCTGGTCAGGGGAAACTGGATGACAAGGACGGCCATCGTGGCTTCCCTTTTGAATTTTATTTTGTTTTTTCTGTCCGGCAGGAATATGCGGCCCTATACACCGAAGGAGCAGGCGAGAAAGCGGAAGTTTAAGAAACAGTCGCGTCCGCATATGACCTATGCGAACGGCGCCATGCACCGATGCGCGGTGTGCGGGAGGACGGAACTGGACGACCCCTCCCTGGAATTCAGATTCTGTTCCAAATGTAACGGCAATTATGAGTATTGTCAGGATCATCTATTTACACATGAGCACGTAAAGTAACGTGTGTGAAAACAACTTATGAGGACGGAGATTCTTCCGGGAACATGGAATCTCCGCAGGGGACTTTTGGAGAAGCAGCTATGGTTTTTAGTTCAATGACATTTCTCTGCGTATTTTTTCCGGCGGTATTTTTATTGTATCATGTGATACCGTCCATGCGCGCAAAGAATGTTCTGCTGATCATCAGCAGTTTATTATTTTATTCATACGGCGAGCCTGTCTATGTACTCCTGATGGCAGGCAGCGCAAGCCTGAATTATCTGTATGGCCTGCTGATGGAATGGTCCGGAAGGCGTAAGCCGGTTCTGATCCTGGCCGTATGTACCAATTTTCTGATACTTGGAATTTTTAAATATGCGGATATGCTGATCGGGACATGCAATGGACTGACCGGGGCGCGGATCCCGCCCTTAAAGGTCAGCCTGCCGATCGGAATCTCGTTTTTTACGTTCCAGGCATTGTCTTATGTCATAGATGTATACCGGGGCCAGGTGAAGGCGCAGAAAAATTATGGAAGTATGCTGCTTTATATTTCGTTTTTTCCGCAGCTGATCGCCGGACCGATCGTAAAATATCATGATATCGAACAGCAGATCTCAAACAGAACAACCGATGTGAAAGAGATCGCGGCCGGATTCCGCAGATTTATCGTCGGCTTGTCCAAGAAGGTTCTGCTTTCCAATACGGCTGCGCTGGCAGCGGACGCAGTGTTTGCCGCAGAACTGTCCCAAGTCAATATTCTGTCTGCGTGGATCGGGGCGGTATCCTACCTGTTCCAGATCTATTTTGATTTTTCCGGCTACAGCGACATGGCCATCGGACTGGGGCATATGTTTGGCTTTACCTTTCAGGAAAATTTTAACTACCCGTATATTTCCGGCAGTGTACAGGAATTCTGGCGCAGATGGCATATCTCACTGTCTACCTGGTTTAAGGAGTATCTGTATATCCCACTCGGAGGAAATAGAAAGGGCGCCGCGCGTACATACATGAATAAGCTGATCGTGTTTTTCTGCACCGGGCTGTGGCATGGGGCAAACTGGACATTTGTAGTGTGGGGGCTGTATCATGGTCTGTTTTTATTGCTGGAGGGAATCCTTCCGGTGAAAAAACTGCCCAGAGTGCTGGGGCATCTTTATACCATGCTTGCCGTGTGCACAGGATTTGTGATCTTTCGGGCAGATACGCTGTTCCAGGGAGTTTCCCTGATCGGGAAGATGTTTGCCGGGATGTCCTTCGGGCCGGAGGCCATGAGCTTTGCCCTGCGGCAGATGAACCCTCTGCTGGTGCTTACCCTGGCAGTCTGTGTCTTTGCGTCCTGCCCGGTCAGACAATGGGGAAGCCGGCTGGCAGAGAGATCAGGAGGCGCCGCGGAGCTGATTTTCAGACCAGGCTCCTATGTGTGCACGGTCGTGCTCCTGGTATTGTGTATGCTGAGTCTGTCCGGGGGGACCTATAATCCGTTTATCTACTTCCGGTTTTAGAAAAGGAATGAAGTGAATGAGACGATGAAAAAGAAAATCTGGTACCTGATCTATATAGCGGCTGTCCTGGTCCTCGTTCTGGTTCCGTTTGCGGGAATGAGCGTGGCAGCGACCAATGAAACAACAGAAAACAAAGAACTGGCAGCATTTCCAAAGCTTCGGACTGACGGGATATGGAATCCCCGGTTTCTGGGAGAACTGGGTACGTATTTTGAAGAGCATTTTGCGTTTCGGCAGGAATTGGTGGCGGCCAACGCGCTGCTCAGGGGGCGCCTTCTTGGCGTGTCGGCCTCGGACCAGGTGCTGGTGGGGAAGGACGGCTGGCTCTATTTTACGGGGACTTTGGATGACTATCTGGGAGAGAACCAGATGTCGGACAAGGGACTCCGGAACGCAGTCAGCAACCTCTCTCTGATGCAGCAGCACATTGAGGAGAGGGGGAGCAGATTTGTGCTTACCATAGCTCCCAATAAAAATTCCCTGTATGACGGTAATATGCCGTCCAATTATCTGCGGGGAAGGGACAATAACCGGGTCCGCATCAATGCCCTCCTCAAAGAGGCGGGGATCCATTATGTGGATCTGTATGAGGCCTTTGAAGAATCGGAGGAATGCCTGTATCTGCAGGAGGATTCCCACTGGAACAACAAGGGAGCGCTTCTGGCATGCAGCAGGCTGCTGGAGGGACTTGACAGGGAATTGGACGCATCTTCCTATTCCTCCTGCGAGGTCAGGAAGGAACAGACCGGAGATCTAGCAGAGATGCTTTATTCCGTGGCTGCGGAGCCGGAGGATAATATTTATTATGACCGGATCCCGATCTATGCATATGTCAATGACGTAAAAAGCACAGAGGAGGATTGGATCGAGACCATCAATCCAAACGGACAGGGAACGCTTCTCATGTTCCGGGATTCCTTCGGAAATTCCATGCTTCCTTTTCTGGCAAATGAATTTGAGCATGGGTATTTTTCCCGTCTGGTGCCTTACAATCTGGGAAATCTGGATCAGTATCGTCCGGAGTATGTGATCGTGGAACGGGTGGAGAGGAGAATTTCCTTTTTTGCGGAGCAGCCCCCTGTCATGGAGGGGCCGGTACGGGTGCCGGAGAATCTGACTGCGGCGGCAACCGATACCACATTTTCCATCAGAGAGGACGGCTCCTGGTATGTGGTTGAGGGGAGACTGGATCCGGATTTTGTAAAAATGGATTCGCAGATCTATGTATCGGTCCGGACAGAGGACGGGGAAGCCGTTACGCGTGAGGCGTTCTGCACTTCGTCAATGGACGAAGAGGGGTGGAATGATGACGGATATCAGCTCTATCTGAAAAAGTCGTCCCTCCCGGAGGGGAAGGTGCGTATGGATATCATTCTCGTAAACGGCGATATCCAGACGATCGTACGGACAGAAGAGCTGAAAAGATAAAATACGGACCGGACGGTCCCGGTGAAAGCAGAAAAAGAATGAGAGTTACGGAGGATACGATCAGATGAAAAAGAGAACTTTTACAAGAATTTTGGTGATTGGGACAGCCTGCCTGGTTCTTGGATGCGGAAAAAAAGAAGAAAGCACACAGGAAGCGAAAGAACCGGAAACAAAGATCAGTGAAGAAAAGGAGGTGGAAAAGGAAGAAGAGACAGAGTACAAAACCATAGGAGAGGAATCCAGGGATGCCCTCAGGATTTTGCTGACCAACCAGATGGGAGGAGATATCATCGGCCTGTCGGTGAAGGAATCAGCCGCGAAGGAGGCATCGGACAATCTGCTGGACGAGGGAATGCGGATCAAGGAAGAGGAAACGTTATGCTTGTATTATACACCGGAGGAAGGCGATTCGGCAGAAGATTCAAAGACCCCGGTCACATATGACCTCAGCCTGGCATATGAGGATGAACATGTGGTTGAGATTACGGGGCTTGAACTGGATGATATGGAAGAGGCAGAGCTGCATTTTGAAGATGAGGTTGGATATGTAACATATAAGAGTGCGGATTCAGGAAAAGAAGTCAGCACAAAAGAGACGGCGCTTGCGCTGAAGGCACAGAGAGAGGCCCAGGCTGCTGCGGAGAAGGCAAAGAAGGAAGAGGCCAAAAAAGAAGAGGAACGCAAAGCAGCCGAGCAGGCCAAAAAAGAAGCGGAGGCGGCTGCTGCGGCGCAGGCGGAGGCACAGGCTCAGACGCAGTATGAACAGCAGTACTATGAGGAGCCGACTTATCAGGAGCCGGTCTATGAGGAGCCGGTTTATCAGGAGCCGGTCTATGAAGAACCGGTTTATCAGGAGCCGGTTTACGAACAGCCGGCTGATTCCGGCGGACAGGATGTCAGCCAATCCGGGGAAAGCTGTCTTGGCGGACAGGGAGTACTGCGGTATTAAGGGTATGAAAACAGGATACGGGAATTGCCCGCATTAAAAATCTGCTTCGCGGATGGCGGGCGCGCAATCACTTGCTATGCAAGTGGTTACATTCAGCAGGCAATTAATTTGCTGTGCGAATTGGTTACAAATAAAGGGAGAATATAAAAATGAAAAAGACAAAGATTGTATGTACGATGGGTCCGAGTACGGACGACAAAGAAGTATTGCGCAGTATCATCCGGGGCGGGATGGATGTGGCACGTTTTAATTTTTCCCATGGCACCCATCCGGAGCAGAAGGCAAGGATGGACATGCTCAAGCTGATCCGGGAGGAGGAGCATGCCAATACGGCGATCCTGCTCGATACGAAGGGACCAGAGATCCGTACCGGTGTATTAAAGGACGGCAAAAAGGTAAAACTGGAGGCAGGGGCTATGATCACGCTGACTCCGGAAGAGGTTGCGGGGGATGCGCAGAGGGTATCCATCACATATGACGGTCTGGCGGAGGATGTGGATCGGGGGAAGAAGATCTTGATTGATGACGGCCTGATCGAACTGGAAGTGGTGAAAAAGGACGGTAAGGATATCCAGTGCCGGATTATCAACGGAGGCGAGCTGGGTGAGCGCAAGGGGATCAATGTACCCAATGTTCCGGTACGGCTCCCGGCCATTACGGAAAAGGACAAGGAAGACATCAAGTTCGGGGTGGAGCAGGACATTGACTTTATCGCGGCTTCCTTTGTACGGAACGCGGAATGCATCCTGGAGATCAAGGCATACCTGAAATCCCTGCATGCGCAGTATATCCCGATCATCGCCAAGATCGAGAATGCGGAAGGCATCCGCAACATTGACGAGATTATCCGCGCGGCGGACGGGATCATGGTAGCCAGAGGAGATCTGGGCGTGGAGATTCCGGCGGAAGAGCTGCCCTACCTGCAGAAGATGCTGATCCAGAAATGCAACAGTAATTTTAAGACAGTCATTACGGCGACCCAGATGCTGGATTCCATGATCCGCAATCCCCGTCCCACCCGTGCGGAGGTGACGGATGTGGCCAATGCGGTCTATGACGGCACGGCTGCGGTGATGCTGTCTGGTGAGACGGCTGCAGGAAAGTATCCGCTGGAGGCATTGAAGATGATGGTCCATATCGTGGAGAACGCGGAGGAGCATCTGGATTATGACAGACTGCTCTCCCAGGCCGGCGATCATCTGAAATCCAGTGTGTCCACGGCAATCGGATATTCTTCCGTGCTGGCGGCATCCAATCTGAATGCAAAATGTATCATCACGCCGTCGGTGTCCGGCGCGACCACACGGTATGTATCGAATATGAAACCGCGGCAGGAAATCCTCGGCGTAACGCCCAGTGACCGGGCGCTCCGCAGGATGTCCATTTACTGGGGCGTCACTCCGCTGAAATCTCTGGAATTCAGCACAACGGATGATGTCTGCAACGGCGCTATTGAGCTTGCGCAGGTAAAACAATTTGTGGACACGGGAGATATCGTTGTCCTTACGGCAGGGATGCCGTCACCGAATGTACGGGAAGAGATCGGCGGGGTGAGCAATATGATGCGGATTGCCACGATAGAGTAAGGAACTGTAGGAAAATCCTCTGAATTCCCCGTTTGGCGGGGGAGTCAGAGGATTTTATGTGACACATGTGTTACAGGGGTGACTGCGGATTGCCGCAAAGCAGAATGTATCATTTTGTACTGTGGCAGTTTCCGGGAGTGCTTTTGGATGAAATGAGGTGAAACATGAAGGGACTGCGGTGGATCGCAGGCGGAGCGTCCTCCATTGCGGTGGTTGTCATTCTGCTGATCTCCGGCTTTCAGGCGGCAATGTATGCCGATTTCGGCGTTTATGAGCGGGAATATATAAAATATCAGGTGCTGCGGGAGTTGGATATGGAGATGGAGGACGCAATGTATGTGACCCGGGAGATGATGGCATATCTGAAAGGGGACAGAGAGCGTTTGAGCGTGGTAACTACGGTAGAAGGCACAGAGCAGGATTTTTTCAATGAGCAGGACCGCCTGCACATGGATGACGTGCAGGGGCTCTTTCTCGGCGGCCTTGCCCTGCGAAGATGGGCGTTCGCTGTCCTTGCGGCAGCCCTTGTATTTTTGGCGGCAGCATGCAGGAAGGAGATATGGAGGACTTTGGCCCGAAGCTTTCAGGTAGTGCTGGGGATCCTGGCGGCTTTGATCCTGTTTCTGGGAATTGCCATGGCGAGGAATTTCAATGCGGTGTTTACGAAATTCCACGAGATCTTTTTTGACAATGACCTCTGGATCTTTGACCCCGCGGAAGATTATATGATCCGGATGCTTCCGGAAGGACTGTTTTTTGATATGGTGATCCGGATCGGAGGATTTTTTCTGACAGGACTGACCGTGCTTCTGATCCTCAGCATCGTATATTCGGTCAGGAGCTGGAAGGCCGGAAGCGGCAGCAACAGGGAGGAAAAGGCAGAAGAGGAAAGGCTCAGATAGATTTCCCGGAACTGTTCAGAGCAGATGGGATTTCTAAATTAAAGGAGGAGAACTGATATGGGTAATGTAAAGCGGGTATATGTGGAGAAAAAGGCAGACTTTGCCGTACAGGCGAAGGAGTTGAGGCATGAGATCAGACATTATCTTGGAATCGGGACAGTGACAGGGGTACGGGTGCTGATTCGCTATGATGTGGAAAATGTTTCCGATGCTTCTTTTGAGAAAGCGTGCAGCGGCGTATTTGTAGAGCCTCCGGTGGATCTCTTATACCGGGAGGAGGTTCCGGTGCAGGAAGGGGACAAAGTCTTTTCCGTAGAATTCCTTCCGGGACAGTTCGATCAGAGGGCGGATTCCGCGGAGCAGTGTATTCAGTTTATCAAGGAAGATGAAAAGCCGGTCATCCGTACGGCAACCACCTATGTGATCCAGGGGACGGTGACAGAAGAGGAATTTGCAGCCATCAAGAACCACTGCATCAACCCGGTGGATTCCCGGGAGACCGGGCTGGAGAAGCCGGATACGCTGGTGGCGGTATTCGAGGAGCCGGAGGATGTGAAGATCTTTGAAGGATTCCAGGATATGCCGGAGGAAGAGCTTAAGGCATTGTATGATTCTCTGGGACTGGCCATGACGTTTCAGGACTTCCTCCATATCCAGAATTATTTTCATGGGGAGGAGCACCGGGATCCGTCTATGACGGAGATCCGTGTGCTGGATACCTACTGGTCTGATCACTGCCGCCATACTACGTTCTCAACGGAATTAAAGAATGTGTCCTTCGGCGAAGGGGATTACAGGGAACCGATCGAGAGTACCTACAGACAATACTTAAAGGATCACAGTGAGATCTTTGCCGGCAGGGAGGACAAGTTTGTCTGCCTGATGGATCTGGCGCTGATGGCCATGCGGAAGCTGAAAAAGGAAGGGAAGCTTGCGGATCAGGAGGAGTCCGACGAGATCAATGCCTGCAGTATCGTGGTTCCCATCAAGGTGGACGGCGCGGAGGAGGAGTGGCTCATCAATTTTAAAAATGAGACGCACAACCATCCCACGGAGATCGAGCCCTTCGGAGGCGCGGCCACTTGTCTGGGCGGCGCCATCCGTGATCCGCTGTCCGGACGGACCTATGTATACCAGGCCATGCGCGTGACCGGGGCGGCCGATCCTACGGTGCCGGTCCAGGATACCCTGAAAGGAAAGCTGCCTCAGAAAAAACTGGTCCGCGGGGCGGCGAAGGGATACAGTTCTTACGGAAATCAGATCGGCCTGGCGACAGGAACAGTAAAGGAGATCTATCATCCCAATTATGTGGCGAAGCGTATGGAAATCGGTGCGGTTCTGGGGGCGGCTCCCAGACGCGCGGTAATCCGGGAGACATCAGATCCGGGAGACATTATCATCCTTCTGGGCGGACGGACCGGGCGGGACGGCTGCGGCGGCGCCACTGGGTCTTCCAAGGTACACACCGAGGAATCCATTGAGACCTGCGGCGCGGAGGTACAGAAGGGAAATCCTCCGACAGAGCGGAAGATCCAGCGCCTTTTCCGCAGGGAGGAGGTCAGCCGTCTGATCAAGAAGTGCAATGATTTCGGCGCGGGCGGTGTGTCGGTTGCCATCGGGGAGCTGGCGGAAGGCCTGCGGGTGGATCTGGATAAGGTTCCGAAAAAATATGCGGGCCTGGACGGGACGGAGATCGCCATCTCCGAATCCCAGGAGCGTATGGCTGTGGTGGTCGATCCAAAGGATGTGGAGCAGTTCTTGTCCTATGCAGGGGAAGAAAACCTGGAGGCAACCGAGGTGGCTGTGGTGACGGAGTCTCCCCGTCTGGTTCTGATCTGGAGGGGAAAGGAGATCGTCAATATTTCCCGTGCGTTTCTGGACACCAACGGGGCTCATCAGGAGACCGATGTGGAAGTGGAGATCCCGGGAAAGGAAGGCTCTCTCTTCGTTCGGGAGGACGTGGCGGATGTCCGGGAAAAATGGCTGTCCATGCTCTCTGACCTGAATGTGTGCTCCCAGAAAGGACTGGTGGAAATGTTCGACGGTTCCATCGGCGCGGCTTCGGTGTTCATGCCCCATGGCGGAAAATACCAGATGACCGAGACCCAGGCCATGGCGGCAAAGGTGCCGGTCCAGAACGGAACCACGGACAGTGTGTCCATGATGAGCTATGGCTTTGATCCCTATCTGTCCAGCTGGAGCCCTTACCACGGCGCGATCTACGCGGTGACGGAATCCGTTGCGAAGATCGTGGCGTCCGGCGGGGATCACCGGAAGATCCGGTTCACCTTCCAGGAATATTTCCGCAGGATGACAGAAGATCCGAAGCGGTGGAGCCAGCCCTTTGCGGCCCTCCTTGGCGCTTATCACGCACAGCTTGGCTTCGGGCTGCCGTCCATCGGAGGAAAGGACAGCATGTCCGGCACTTTCCAGGATATTGATGTGCCGCCGACGCTGGTGTCCTTTGCGGTGGATATGGCAGTGGAAGGGGACATGATCACACCGGAGCTGAAAAGCCCTGGAAATAAGCTGGTCTGGCTGCGGATCGAGAGAGACTCCTACGATCTTCCGGTCTATGGACAGGTGATGGAGCAGTACGGGAAGTTTACGGAGGATATCCGCGGCGGCAGGATCCTGTCCGCCTATGCACTGGACCGCCACGGAATCCTGGCGGCACTCAGCAAGATGGCATTCGGAAATAAGCTGGGCGTAAAAGTCGAGCATAACCTGGATCCAAGGGATGCCTTCGCTCCGGCCTTTGGCGATCTGATCGCAGAGGTTCCGGCAGACCAGGTGGGCAATCTGCAGATCACCTATACGGTCATCGGTGAGGTCACCGGGGGAGATGGATTCTCTTATGGAAATACGGAGATTTCCATGGACGAGGCAATCCGGGCATGGACAGGAACATTGGAACCGGTGTTTGCGACGAAATCGGCGGCATCCGCAGAGACAGTACTGGAAGAAAAGCTGTATGACGGCACAGGAAAGGTTCATGTATGTACCCATAAAATCGGGCAGCCTACGGTATTTATTCCGGTATTTCCGGGGACCAACTGTGAATATGACAGCAGGAAGGCATTTGAGCGCGCAGGCGCGAAGGTGATCACAAGAGTGTTCCGGAATCTGGATGCCGCAGGAATCCGGGAATCTGTGGAAGAATTTGAGAAGGCTATCGGCCAGTCCCAGATGATCATGTTCCCGGGCGGATTCAGTGCCGGGGATGAGCCGGACGGCTCCGCAAAATTCTTTGCCACCGCATTTATGAATGAGAAGATCAAGGAAGCGGTGGAGAAACTGCTAGGCGACCGGGACGGTCTTGCGCTGGGAATCTGCAACGGTTTTCAGGCACTGATCAAGCTGGGGCTGGTGCCCTATGGAAAGATCGCCGGCCAGACGGAGGATTCCCCCACCCTGACCTATAACACGATCGGACGGCACATTTCCAAAATGGTCTATACCAAGGTGGTGAGCAATCGGTCTCCGTGGCTTGCGCAGGCACAGCTTGGCAGCGTATATACGATTCCGGCATCCCATGGGGAAGGCAGGTTTGTGGCAAATCCAGGATGGCTGGAGAAGCTGTTTGAAAACGGCCAGGTGGCGACACAGTACTGCGATCCGGAGGGTGTGATCAGCATGGACGAGGAGTGGAATATCAACGGATCTTATCTGGCAATCGAAGGGATCACAAGCCCGGACGGAAGGGTGCTGGGCAAGATGGCGCATTCCGAGCGGAGAGACAGGTCTGTGGCGGTCAATATTTACGGTGAACAGGATATGAAGATATTTGAATCCGGAGTGGAGTATTTCCGGTAGGATCCGGATGAAAATACAGAAGATCGGACGATTTTCGTATATGAAAAAGAAGAGGGCTGTCTGAAAATGCATGTCTGTCGGCAGGAACGTATGGTTCTGCCGACAGACCACATGTTCAGACAGCCTGTTTAGCTCATCCTGGGCTGGGTCAGGATGGACTTTACGTGCTCGATCTCTTCCCTTGTGGCCTTGGCCGCGGGAACATAATAATGCTTCTCCCGTGCTGCCTGGTACAGCTTTTCCTGGGACATCTCGCACTGGCTGCGCATCTGTTTCAGGCATTGTTTGAGTTCCTTGTTTTCTGTCTGGGGAATGATGTCGCCGAACGTTTTCAGCTCCCCGTTTACTCCGACCAGAGCGTCGGAAACCATTGTCTTTTCATTCATGTGGGTTACCTCCTTCATAAGACCACTTGCCCGGCAAGTGATCGCCTGTCATTTGTTCTGATTTCAAACAGCAGTGATCTTTATAAAAATTTCATCAGCTCCTGCTTGTTTTTCATGGCGGAATCCGCGGCATCCTGGAACAGCTTTTTGATCTCCGGGTCTTCGGCCTGGGATGCATAGTCTGTCATTTTACAGTGGGATGTGTCATAGCCGCCGATCAGATGGCGCAGGTTCTGCAGATCAAGTACGGATAAATCGGACATGTTGAAACCCTCCTTTTGATAAAAATATATTCCGTGATTACAGGAGATAGTATGTCCGCGATATCAAAAAGTATGTGGCAGATTTTTTTAGGGAGCCGCATGCTCTGATGATATCAAAAGAAAAAGTTTTTGTCATTTTGCAGAAGCTTTTCCGCTGTGGGTGGAAGATAAGATAAATCCTCCGAACAGCTCCCGCATCTCGGCGGAGCTGCGGTACATGCATTCCGGATGCCACTGGACGCCAATGGCAAAGGGGTGGGAAGGCATTTCAACGGCCTCGACCGTCTGGTCGGAAGCTGTCGCGGACACGGCCAGATTCTTCCCGATCCGGTCCAGGGTCTGATGGTGGTAGCTGTTCACATATAAAAGGCTTCCTACATATTTTTTGAGCTGTGTCCCCTGCTTCACATGGATCTTGTGACTGACCTCGTTCCGTGTATCGGACTGCTGCATGTGGTCGAGATGCTTTCCGGGCTGCAGGGAGATGTCCTGGAAGATCGTGCCCCCGCAGGCCACGTTGAATACCTGCATCCCGCGGCAGATAGAAAATACCGGTTTATTGGTCTTCAGGACTTCTTTCATGAGCCGGATCTGGAAGAGATCCAGAGAAATATTGGTCTGCCCGTTTCCTTTTTGAGGCTCTTGTCCGAACAGCAGAGGCGTGATGTCATTTCCACCGCAGAACAGGAAGCCGTCGCAGAGGCTGACATATTCATTTAAGACCGGGCCGGAGCGGATGAGGGGCAGGATCAGGGGGATACCGCCGGAATACCGGACGGACTGGATGTAAGCATTGGTCACAAACTGTTTGTTTTCAATAAAGCCGCAGACGATCACGCCGATTTTAGGTTTCATAAGGTCTCCTTTTTGTGGTATACTGGTTGATAGAATTATTTTGTATTTCAGCGTATGTAGTTTTTGAAAAAAATATACGCAGGGTTCGGAACAAGTACGTTGTATCTGGTTCGAAATTTCACAGATACGATATTTTTACGTTTGGCGGCATAAAATAAAGGAAGGCGGCTGGAACGCTGTTTAGGCAATTAATAATGAAATTTTGCGCATTCTGGTTCCGGCTTGTCCGGGTCAGGATAGAAACAGGAAAGGAAGCAGGAGGATGATGAAAAGGTTGATTGATCTGCACTGTGATACGATCAGTGAGCTGCAGAAAAGGGGTGATGAAGAAACCCTGTTAGAAAATCAGTTGTGTGTACATATGGAAGCACTGAAACGTGCCGGAACTATGGTTCAGTTTTTCGCGTGCTTTGCGGATGGAAAGGAATATGAGGACGGGAAGCCTGTCTGGAACGGCAGACACCGGCAGATCGGGCCGGAAGCATGGGACCGGGCATACAAGGCGGTGCTGGATATGATCCGGCGGATCCGTAAGGAAGAGCAGGAAGGGCTTGTGGTTGTCGAAAGCTATGATGAGATCCTGGAAAATGACAGGCAGCATCGGATCACCGCGGTTGCCACGGTGGAAGAGGGCGGTGTGTTAAACGAGAAGCAGGAGCGGCTGGAGGAGCTGTACCGGCTGGGAATCCGCCTGATCACGCTGACATGGAATTATGAGAACTGCCTGGGGTATCCCAACAGCCGGGACGGTGAGGTGATGAACCGGGGATTGAAAGCATTTGGCCTGGAAATAGTGGAGCGGATGAATGCGCTGGGGATGCTGGTGGATGTCTCCCACCTGTCGGACGGGGGATTCTGGGACTGCATCCGGGTCAGCAGGGCTCCGATCATAGCATCGCATTCCAATGCCCGCGCTCTGTGCGGCGTCCCCCGGAATCTGACGGATGATATGCTGAGGGCATTGGCGGAAAAAGGGGGCGCGGCAGGACTGAATTTTTATCCCGTATTTCTGCGGGAGGAGGTTTCGGAGGTTACGGTACAGGACATTGCCAGACACGCGGCCCATATGATCGCGGCGGCAGGGGAGGATCTGCCTGCCATTGGGACGGATTTTGACGGGTTTGTGTGCAGGGATGTAACAGGATATATTTCCGGGCCGGGAGAGATGGAGAGAGTATGGGAAGCCATGAAACAGCAGGGGATCACGGAGCGGCAGCTGGATAAGATCTGGTTCGGGAACGCGCTCAGGGTTCTGAAAGCAGTAATCTGAAAATACGAAAAAGCTACCCGAACCGGCAGCTTTTTCATGATAGATTGTTTTATTTTTCCACTTCCTGCATCTTCATTGCGCGGACCTTCAGCGGAAGTCCGAACAGATTGATAAATCCGTCTGCGTCGTGGTGGTCATACAGGTCGCCGGTGGTAAAGCTTGCAAGGGATTCGCTGTATAAGGAATAGGGGGAGGTCTCGCCTGCCTTGATGATGTTGCCCTTGTACAGCTTGAACTTCACTTCTCCGGTCACATATTGCTGTGTCACGTCAACGAATGCCTGGATCGCTTCCCGCAGAGGGGTAAACCACTTTCCCTCGTATACGATCTGCGCGAATTTATTTCCCAGATCCTTCTTTGTCTCATAGGTGGCGCGGTCAAGCACCAGCTCTTCCAGCTGCTGATGCGCTTCCATAAGGATAGTTCCGCCGGGTGTCTCATAGACGCCCCGGGACTTCATGCCTACTACACGGTTTTCCACGATATCCACGATTCCGATGCCGTGCTTTCCGCCCAGGGCATTCAGCTCGGTGATGATCTCGGATACCTTCATTTCTTTTCCGTTCAGGCTCTTCGGAACACCTGCTTCAAAGGCCATGGTCACATATTCGCCTTCATCCGGAGCTTTTTCCGGGGATACGCCGAGGACAAGCAGGTCATCGTAATTGGGTTCATTTGCCGGGTCTTCCAGTTCCAGTCCTTCGTGGCTGATGTGCCACAGGTTGCGGTCACGGCTGTAGCTGTGCTTTGCGTCGAAGGGAAGGTCGATCCCGTGCTGCTTGCAGTATTCGATCTCATCTTCCCGGGACTGCATGGTCCATACATCGGTCATACGCCATGGAGCGATGATCTTGAGGTCCGGAGCCAGTGCCTTGATCCCCAGTTCAAAACGGATCTGGTCATTTCCTTTGCCGGTGGCACCGTGGCAGATGGCGGACGCGTTTTCCTTGCGCGCGATCTCTACCAGACGCTTTGCAATGACCGGGCGGGCCATAGAGGTTCCCAGCAGATATTTATTTTCGTAAACAGCGCCTGCCTTAACACAGGGCATGATGTACTCGTCGCAGAATTCGTCAATGATATTTTCGATATATAATTTGGACGCGCCGGACAGCTTCGCGCGCTCTTCCAGTCCGTCCAGTTCCTCTCCCTGCCCGCAGTCGATACAGCAGCAGATGACCTCATAATCGAAGTTTTCCTTTAACCAAGGGATGATCGCGGTGGTGTCAAGACCTCCGGAATACGCCAGTACCACTTTTTCTTTGCTCATGTTGATTGCCTCCTGATCCTTTTTATCGTTTAAGCGAATTTTGGGCTACATGCCATACTCCGGCCGATCACCACGATTGATTGGCCGGGAGGATGCACATAGAACCTGTAACAATTTTTAATAACATCCAATACTATACACCACGAATTATAATTATGCAAGAGAAAATGTAATAAAAATGAAAATATACATAATTTGTGTAAGATGATGAATAAATATACGTCATATACAATAAAAATGCATAAAATAAAACTTCAGACCAGTGAATGAGATTCTAGCTGGATAGCGTGAAAACGCTTGACATTTTTATCTTGACATGTGTATAATGAAAACGCAAAAGAAATGGGCGTAGTCCTGCTTAGTGGACGACTCAAAATAGGTGTTTCCCTACCAAGTGGGACAGAAATAGCCGCTGAAAAGCGGCTATTTTCAAAGGAGATAGAAGATTTAAAATGTATGTATTACAATAAACGATAGAAAGGGGCATTTTCGATGGAAGAAACATCGGAAAATAGACCAAAAAAACCTATATGCATCGCCTTGCTGGCCCATGTGGACGCAGGGAAGACGACCCTGTCAGAGGGGCTTCTTTATACAAGCGGAGCCATACGGAAGCTGGGGCGGGTAGACAATAAGAACGCGTTTTTGGATACCTTCGAGCTGGAACGGGAAAGAGGGATCACGATCTTCTCCAAGCAGGCGGTCTTTCCAGTGGAGAATCTGGAGGTGACGTTGCTGGACACCCCGGGGCATGTGGATTTTTCCGCGGAGATGGAACGTACCCTGCAGGTATTGGACGCGGCGGTTCTGGTGGTCAGCGGGGCGGATGGCGTACAGGGCCACACGGAGACCTTGTGGCACCTGCTTTCCAGATACCAGGTGCCGGTCTTTTTGTTTGTCAATAAGATGGATCAGGAAGGAACAGACGCCGCGAAGCTGATGGAGGAGCTGAAAAAGAGGCTGGATGAAAACTGCGTGGATTTCAGCGGCTGCCCGGAAGCATTTTTTGAAAATATCGCCATGTGTGATGAATCGGTACTGGATGCGTTTCTGGAAACCGGAACCGTATCCGACAGGGAGATTCGGAAGCTGATCTTAGAAAGAAAATTATTTCCCTGCTTTTTTGGCTCCGCATTGAAGCTGTCCGGGGTGGAGGCATTTTTAAAAGCACTTTCTCGATATGCTCCCATCCGGTCTTATCCGGAAGCGTTCGGCGCAAAGGTTTATAAAATATCCAGGGACGACCAGGGAAACCGCCTGACTTACCTGAAAGTTACGGGAGGCAGGCTGCGGGTGAAGGATTTGCTGACCAACCGGAGAATGGCAGGGGCAGACGCTTCCGGCGAGGAAAAGAATGCGAAGAGGGCGAAAGAAGCGCATCCGGAGATCCACGGCTCAGAGGGCGAAAAAGACATCTGGGAGGAAAAGGTGAACCAGATCCGCATCTATTCCGGCGCGAAGTTTGAGACTGCGGAGGAGGTCCGCGCGGGAACGGTCTGCGCCGTGACCGGGCTGACGAAAACATTTCCCGGGGAGGGTTTAGGGATTGAGGCGGAGTCGGGAATGCCCGTTCTGGAGCCCGTTTTGACCTACCAGATCCAGCTTCCGCCAGACTGCGACGTTCCTGTGATGCTGAGACATCTCCGGCAGCTGGAAGAAGAGGAGCCTCTGCTGCACATCGTATGGAATGAAGCTCTGGGAGAGATCCATGCCCAGCTTATGGGGGAAGTGCAGATTGAGATCTTGAAGCGCCTGATCCTGGAACGGTTCCATGTATCGGTGGAATTTGGGGCGGGAAACATTGTATACAAAGAAACAATCTCAGATACGGCGGAAGGCGTGGGGCATTTTGAACCGCTGCGGCACTATGCGGAGGTGCATCTGCTGCTGGAATCGGGAGAGCCGGGGAGCGGCCTGCAGTTCACATCTGCCTGCAGCGAGGATGTGCTGGATCGGAACTGGCAGCGGCTGATCCTGACCCATCTGGAAGAAAAGGAACATGTGGGCGTGCTGACCGGCTCGGCCATCACGGATATACGGATCACATTGGCGTCCGGACGGGCTCATTTAAAGCATACGGAGGGCGGGGATTTCCGCCAGGCCACTTACCGGGCGGTGCGGCAGGGACTCAAAAAGGCACAGAGCATTTTACTGGAGCCGTATTACGATTACCGGCTGGAGGTGCCCCGGGATACGGTGGGACGTGCCCTGTCGGATCTTCAGCGGATGCATGGAACCTTCGGCACGCCGGAGCAGGATGGGGATACGGCGGTCCTGGAGGGTGCGGTTCCGGTCGTGAATATGCGAGATTACCAGACCGAGCTGGCCGCCTATACGAAGGGCAGAGGAAGATTGTCCTGCAGTTTGAAAGGATATTTGCCCTGCCACAATGCGGAAGAGGTGATCGAGAACATCGGATACGATCCGGAGCGGGATCTGGAAAATCCGACAGGCTCCGTCTTTTGTGCTCATGGAGCCGGATTTGTGGTACCATGGGACCAGGTGGAGGAGCATATGCATCTGGAGAGCGTACTGCAGAAAAAAGAAGCGCCCGAAGGAGCGCAGGTGGAGGTGGTTCCCAGACGGCAGCCGGTGAGGGAGTATACTCTGTCCCCGGAGGAGGAGAGGGAGCTGGACCGGATGGCCGAGGCTTCCAGGAGAAGGGCGGCGCAGGCACAGAAAAAAGTTTCTTATGCCGGAAAAACATTTACCTGTTCGAAAACAAATGCGCCGGGAACGCAAAGAGACAGGACGGCGGAGAAGAAATCGGAGAAACGAAAAGAATATCTGCTGGTTGACGGATACAATATTATTTTTGCGTGGGAAGAGCTTCGGGAGCTTGCGGAAATCAACATCGACGGGGCCAGAGGAAAGCTGATGGACATTCTGTCCAATTACCAGGGGATAAAAAAATGTACGGTGATCCTGGTGTTTGACGCCTATAAGCTGGAAGGATTTCCGGGAGAGGTTCAGCGGTACCATAATATTTATGTGGTCTATACGAAGGAAGCGGAGACCGCGGATCAGTATATCGAGAAGACGGCCCATGAGATCGGGAGAAAATATCATGTGACGGTTGCTACCTCGGACGGCACGGAGCAGGTGATCATCCGGGGACAGGGATGCAGCCTTCTTTCCGCCAAGGAGCTGCGGGAAGAGGTGGAGTTTGTGAACCGGGAGCTTCGGAAAGAGTACTTAAACCGGCCGGGGCATGACAGAAATTATCTGTTTGACTGGCTGGATGAGGGGACTGCCAGGAAGATGGAAGAGGTCCGGCTTGGAAAAAAGGAGACATAAAGCGAGAATAAGGAATCGCGCGGCTTGCCCATAGGCGAAGAGGAGGATGATTATGAAGGTACTGGTAGTGGTAGACATGCAGAAAGATTTTATTGACGGCGCGCTGGGAACGCCGGAGGCGGTGGGGATCGTGCCCCGGGTGATCCAAAAGATCCGGGAGTTTGACGGATTGGTGATCGCCACTAGGGACACCCACGAGGAGGATTACCTGGATACCCAGGAGGGGAAAAAGCTCCCGGTCAGACACTGCATCCGGGGGACAGACGGGTGGGAGATCCACCCGGAGATTCAGATGCTGCTTACGGAAGAACCCATTGACAAGCCTACCTTTGGAAGTGCGGAGCTGGGACAGATGCTGAAAGCACGTCAGGATACCGGGGAGACTATAGAGGATATTACTCTGATCGGGCTGTGTACGGATATCTGTGTGATCTCCAACGCACTGCTTTTGAAGGCTTATCTGCCGGAGACACAGGTTTCTGTGGATGCTTCCTGCTGCGCCGGAGTGACGCGGGAGAGCCATGAGCAGGCGCTGAATGCCATGAAAATGTGTCAGGTGGAAATTGTCTGAAGAAGCAGGCAGGCTTGATTGCTTCTTCAAAATAAATGCTGAAGACGGAACTTCTATATTGAAAGAGAGAATGAACAGGAGAGAAACAAATGGAAAATTTTAATTATTACACACCTACAAAAGTGGTATTCGGAAAAGAAACGGAGCAGCAGACCGGACAGCTCGTGAGGGAATGCGGATGCCGGAAGGTGCTGGTCCACTACGGAAGCGGCAGCGTGAAAAAAAGTGGTCTGCTGGATCGGATCTGCAGGTCTCTGGATGAGACGGGGGTGGATTATGTGACTCTGGGAGGCGTGGTCCCCAATCCCAGGCTTTCCCTTGTCTATGAGGGGATCGGTCTGTGCCGAAAGGAAAACGTAGACTTTATCCTTGCGGTGGGCGGGGGCAGCGTCATTGACTCTGCGAAGGCCATCGGGTACGGTATGGCAAATGAAGGAGACGTGTGGGATTTTTATGCCAAGAAACGGATGCCGCAGGGATGCCTGCCTCTCGGCGTGGTCCTGACCATTGCCGCGGCCGGTTCCGAGATGAGCAATTCCTCCGTCATTACAAAGGAAGAGGGATGGGTCAAACGGGGCTGCAACAGTGATTTCGCGCGGCCGAGGTTTGCGGTCATGAACCCGGAGCTGACCATGACGCTGCCGGCTTACCAGACCGAAAGCGGCTGTGTGGATATCATGATGCATACCATGGAGCGTTATCTGAATCAGTCGGAGAACATGGAGCTCACAGATGGGATCAGCGAATGCCTGATCCGTACGGTCATGAAGAATGCCAGGATCCTGCTGGAAGATCCACGGAATTACGAAGCGAGAGCGGAAGTGATGTGGGCGGGAAGCCTGTCCCACAATGGACTGACCGGCTGCGGCACGGATGGAGGAGACTGGGCTTCCCACCAGCTGGAGCATGAGCTGGGCGGCATGTATGACGTGGCTCACGGAGCAGGTCTGGCTGCCGTATGGGGGAGTTGGGCAAGATACGTGATGAACGCAAGGCCGGACCGGTTCGCGCGGTTCGCGGTGCGGGTGATGGGCGTAAAAGACACCGGAGATGCGATGGAGACTGCGGAAAAGGGCGTTCAGGCGATGGAGGAATTTTATCGTTCCATACAGATGCCCACCAGCCTGAGAGAGCTTGGGGTGGATCCTGCGGAAGAAGAGCTGCGGGAGCTGGCAAGAAAATGCAGCTTCGACGGCGGCAGGACCATCGGCTGTGTGAAGAAGCTGAATCAGGAGGATATCTACCGAATCTATCAAAACGCGCGGTAGGTGGTTCGGTACAGGGGTGTATATTTCCTGTGCCGTCTATCAAAGATACCAGCTGCACGGTTGGAAAAAATAGGGGAACCATTGGAGAAATCATGGACAGAAAAGAAATCTTACGGCAAAAGAAACGGATCGTGATCAAGGTAGGCACCACGACGATCACGTATGAAGAAACGGGAAACATCAATCTGGAGAAGCTGGAAAAATTTGTGCGGATCCTGATCAACCTGAGGAACAAGGGGAAGGAAGTGATTGTCGTCTCTTCCGGCGCGGTGGGGGTCGGCAGGGCGGCTCTGGGGCTTGACAAGCGGCCGGATACGGAGGCGGCCAAGCAGGCCTGCGCGGCGGTGGGCCAGGCCAGGCTGATGATGATCTATGAAAAGCTGTTTAATGAATACAGCCAGCTTACGGCACAGGTCCTGCTGACGAAGGAATCGGTCACCAATGAGGAATGCCGCAAAAACGCGAAGCGTACCTTTGACGAGCTGTTCCGCATGAATGTAGTGCCCATCGTCAATGAGAACGACGCCATTTCCGTGGATGAGCTGGCGTATGGAAACTTCGGGGATAACGATACGCTGGCGGCCAATGTGGCGGAGCTTGTGAAGGCGGACCTGCTGATCCTGATGTCGGATATCGAGGGGCTGTATACGGACGATCCGAGGCAGAATCCCCATGCCCGCTTTATCCATACCGTAGTGAAGATCGATGAAAAGCTGGAGAATATGGCCAAGGGCTCTTCCAGCGATTTCGGGACCGGAGGGATGTCTACCAAGGTCAACGCGGCCAAGATCGTGACCGGTTCCGGGGCGGATATGGTGATCGCCAGCGGGGACAATATATATGCCATCAATGATATTATGGCGGGAAAAAAGATCGGAACCTTATTTTTGTCGAGGGAGCATGGAAAAGCCGTGGAGGATGAGCTGTCACCGGAGCGGCCGCAGTTTCGGCGGAAGTCGAAGAAGGCCCGTAAAGCGGAACTGACAGATTCCTGAAAGTAACATCAAACAGAAACTGCCGCGGAATTTTCAGCACAGGCTGCAGATTTCGTGATTTTCTGTTGTTTCATCATGAAGAAAGAAGGATGCAGAAAATGGAAAGCTATATTCAGACACTGGGAATTCGTGCGAAGGATGCCTCACGGCTCTGCGCGAAGCTGGGGACAAAGGAAAAGAACAGAGGACTCCTGGCGGTGGCCGGGGAGCTGTGTGCCAGGAGCACATATCTTTTGGAAGAAAATGAAAAGGACTTAAGGGCAGCGGAAGAAAAAGGGGTGAAGCAGTCCCTGATCGACCGTCTCAGACTAACCGAACAGCGGATCCGGGACATGGCCGAGGGACTGAAACAGGTTGCGGCGCTGGAGGATCCCATCGGGGAGGTTTTAAGCATGAAGAACCGTCCAAACGGCCTGCGGATCGGCAAGAGGCGGGTGCCTCTGGGGGTGGTGGGCATCATCTATGAATCCCGTCCCAATGTGACGGCAGACGCCTTCGGTCTCTGCTTCAAGACCGGAAACGCTGTGATCCTGCGGGGCGGAAGCGATGCCATCCATTCCAACCTGGCGATCACGGAGGTCATCAGGGCGGGCCTTAAAAAGGAAAATCTGCCCCAGGATGCCATTCTTCTGGTGGAAGACACCAGCAGGGCAACGGTGGGGGAGATGATGAAGCTGCATGACTACATCGACGTTCTGATCCCACGGGGCGGTGCCGGACTGATCGCGAATGTGGTGGAGAACAGCACCGTGCCGGTGATCGAGACGGGCACAGGGAACTGCCATATTTTTGTAGATGCCAGTGCGGATATCGACAGGGCGGCGGATATCATTGAAAATGCAAAGACCCAGCGCATGGGCGTGTGCAACGCCTGCGAATCCCTGGTGATCCATGAGGTTGCCGCGAAGGAGGCGCTGCCTCTGATCGCAGAACGGCTGAGAGCGCGCCAGGTAGAGATCCGGGGAGATGAACGGGCCAGGGCGATCGTGCCGGAGATCCTTCCGGCATCGGAAGAGGACTGGGGAACCGAGTATCTGGACGCTGTGATCTCCGTGAAGATCGTAGATTCCGCAGAAGAAGCGATCGCTCATATTAACCGCTACAATACCGGGCATTCCGAGTCCATCCTCACAAAGGATTATGACAACGCATTGAAATTCCTGGATGAGGTGGATGCGGCCGCAGTCTATGTGAACGCCTCCACACGGTTTACGGACGGATTCGAGTTTGGCTTCGGCGCGGAGATCGGGATCAGTACGCAGAAGCTTCACGCAAGAGGACCTATGGGGCTGGAAGCGCTCACGTCCACGAAATATATGATCTTTGGAAATGGACAGATCCGGGAGTAAGGGATGTCATTCCAATTCCTTTACAAGGAGAGCCTGGCCCTTGGACTTGTAGAAGATTTTGTTATGATATGAATTGGGTAGATGTTATCTACCCAATTTGACTTGGAGGTGCTTTCATGGCAGAGAGTCAGAATATTGAATGGAAAGAATCATGGCGGGATGAATATCTCAAATGGATATGCGGTTTTGCCAATGCGCAGGGTGGAAAGATTTATATCGGCACAAATGATAATGGTACTGTCATTGGTATCCAAGACAGTAAGAAGCTTATGGAAGACATTCCCAATAAAGTAAGGGATATTCTGGGAATTATCGTAGATGTGAATTTGTTATCTGAAGACGGAAAAGAATACATTGAAATTTGTGTCAGTTCAAATACTTATCCTGTGAATTACAGGGGAGAGTATCATTATCGGAGCGGAAGCACAAAACAGTTGCTTAAAGGACAGGCATTGAATCAGTTCCTCTTAAAAAAGACTGGCATTACCTGGGATAGTGTTCCCATACAGGATGTTGCAGTAAGGGATTTGCGGAATGATAGTTTTGATATTTTTCGTGAACAGGCCGTTCTTAGCAAAAGAATGGACAAAAAAGATGTCGATTCTTCCAATGAGCAATTGCTGGATAGTTTAAATCTGCTTGACCATGGTATGCTCAAGCGGGCGGCGATTTTACTATTTCATCATAATCCGGAGAAATGGATACCAGGTTCTTATGTAAAAATTGGCTATTTTGAAACAGATTCAGAATTGCGGTACCAGGATGAAATACATGGGTCACTGATTTCGCAGGCTGATAGAGTTGTGGATTTGATTTTTACCAAATACCTGAAAGCAGAAATCTCTTATCAGGGAGTTACAAGGGTAGAAACTTATCCTTTTCCAAAGGAGGCGATTAGAGAAGCCGTTTTTAATGCCATCGCCCACAAATTCTATGGAACTTTGATACCGATTCAAATCAGGGTATATGCGGATAAAATCATGATTGCAAACGATTGCGTGTTTCCTGATGATTGGACGGTTGATGATTTGATGGGAAGTCATCGTTCCAGACCATATAATCCGCTCATTGCGAATACTTTCTTTCGTGCAGGCTTTATCGAAGCATGGGGTCGGGGAATTGAGAAAATTAAGGACAGCTGTGCGCAGGCCGGGAATCCCATGCCAGAGTATATGGTGAAAAAAGAGGACATTATGGTGACGTTTAAAGGTTTGATGACTGACACTACCCAAGATACTACCCAAGCTGTTACCCAAGGTACTACCCAAGTTGGTTCTCAAAATATTGAGAATTCGATTCCTATGCGGATTATAAAAGTTATCAAAGATAATCCAGCATTATCACAAAGCCAGATTGCAGAAATGCTTGGTGAAAAACATGATACGATTAAATATCATATGCGGAAAATGCGTTTGTCTGGGGTGATCGAAAGAGAAGGAAGCAGTCAAAAGGGAAAGTGGATTATAAAATAAAGTGTTGTTACCTTAATCAAGTGCTAATAGAACATTAAAAACTATATGAGTGGAATCGTACAAAACCGAAGGAGGAAAGTGAAATCAGTACAGCTTCACTGGCGAAGCTTGGCAAGAATGCCAATATCACGACAGATGTTTTGGTGAAGATCTCCAATGCTTTGGAATGCGATTTTTCTGACATCATGGAGATGGTTCCAGTAGAAGAAAAGGCTGATTTTTCCCAAAAAGCGCGGAAGATTGAAAGGATAAATTGTTATGGTAGATTACGCACCGGGGATGAGAACCATCATTCGAGATG
Source organism: Schaedlerella sp. (assembly GCF_056796775.1). Taxonomy (NCBI): domain Bacteria; kingdom Bacillati; phylum Bacillota; class Clostridia; order Lachnospirales; family Lachnospiraceae; genus Schaedlerella; species Schaedlerella sp. Next base: position 117,738 of record NZ_JBQIKP010000001.1, on the reverse strand, counting down.
AGGAATGGATGGTCAAGAAGGTCGAAAAGAACAACATGGGGAATAATGCCCTGTACTGTGTAGGTGTATCGCCTCTGGTAAAGGACAAAGAGGCAGTTTTTCTGACTGATCTGGAAGAGATTGCTGTGGTGGATCCAAAGGATGTAAAGCTTGTCATTGATGGGTCATCCTTTTTCCGAAGGACGCAGCTGTATCTGGTGTCTGCTATATGTAGCACTGACAAGAGCTCAAAAGGGTGCTTATGTCAGTGGATATGGCAAGATGTCGGAGTTTCTGCAAGGAAAGTAACTATCGTTAAGGAGTATCAGAATTATGAGTTTGATTCTATGCCCAGAATGTGGAACTAAAATCTCTGATAGGGCGACAAAGTGTCCTCATTGCGGTTTCCAGAGCGCGGATGCTGAACGGCCCATTAGCGAACAAGATAAATACGAGATTGTTCCAATCTTTGAATATGATATTGAGGAGTGGAAACCTAATAGGGGAGATCTGAGTGTGATTTCCTATGAGGACAATAAAACCCTTATCGAATATTTTGGTAGTTGGAAAACGATACAGGTTAAGCTTCCGGCTATTGCTGAAGTCATTGGGGCTATGGCAAATAAAAAGCATGTGATGATTGCCAAAATGGATAGCTATGTTAAAGACTTGATCGATAAAGGAATATACCGCTTTACGATTGATAAACAGGGAGAAATTCTTCCGACAATCAGAGATGCTGACGGTTTTGTAAAGCAAGTCCGGTTGGAAGACATGTCCCTTACGCCAAACCTGACACAGTCGCTGAATAATCTCTCTACGCATGTTGTTATGGCACAGATATTAGATGAGATTGAGTATGTCGGAGACGCCATTAGAGAGATACATATTGAACTACAGAATGATCGGCTGGCTATGGCCGAAAGTTCCCGTGATAAATTGAAGCAGGCACGGATGATACAGGATGCAAAGCTGAGAGAAATTGCTTTAATAGGAGTTGTAAACAGCGCGACAGATGCGAAGAGAACCCTTATGCGAAATTTCTCTCAGAATATAAGTCATATTATTGAACATTCTCATAAGAGCGATCTTCAGCTGATACTCTCCCCAAAGGGTGAGAGAGATATCAGCCAAAAAGCTATTGATTCCTTCCAAGCCCTTGTGTATATAACGAATGCTGTTCAAATAGAATGCGAAGGTTATGCAATGCTTGGGGAGTATGAGCCGTGTCGCGAATGTTTAAGTGAGTTCAAAACATTTATTGAAGACAATGGTCTTAATAAGAGAGATACATTGCTTCTGCTCAATGAAAATTCTTCACAGAAAAGAATTGAGATTGTAGATGAGTTTTCAGATATAGCTACAAGAATATCGTCGTTTGATATATCTTCAGGGCAGATAGAGTTTCAGATGCGGGATTTGCTGACAGCAACAGATGACGGAGGTGAAAATGATGACCAAGAATAAGGTTGCTGATAATAGTGAAATAATGTATTGTAAGAAGTGCGGATGCGAGCTTTCGAGTACAAATAAGCATAAGATCTGTGATAACTGCAGGAGAGAACGCGCGGTAAAAATCAGAAATGGTGCGCTTGGTGCAGTTGTAACCGTGAGCAGCATCGCACTCTCCGTCATAACCAGAGGAAAACATGGTGGCAGAGGAACAAAGGCATAATAATTATAAATAATGATTTCAGCGGATCGCCGGTGACAAACTGGGAGATGCTATTTTTTATGTCAGTCTTTTTTATAAAAAAGTCATGTATTTTCTTCAAAAAGGGGTTAGGGGAATATATCCCTTAGCAACCAAACGGGTTTAGTATGCATAGGCAGACTGTTACAAAACCAATACAGGCGTTACCGCCCATACTGATTGAAAAAATTCTGAAAAGTTTTTGAAATAGGAAGGATATAATCAAGATGATAAAAATACTCTTTATTTGCCACGATAACATTTGCGGAAGGAATCAGCAAATTCCAGATTAAAAAAATTGAATCATACAGATATGGAAGGGACTGTCGAAAAATGGCTTTTCTACACAATATCTTGCTGTGATATCCAATCAGTCACAGCATATATTGTGGGGAACCAGTCATTTTCCGGCAGCTCTTTTTTTGCGTTTGTATTCGTGAGATGTATATCCCTGCATATTCTGCACAGAATATATGAAATAAACATAAAATCGATCGTTTGCGAGAAAAGGGGAAAAGCTATGGAGAATGAAAATTCGGCTATGGAACCATTTGATATGAAGGATAAGCTGGGGTATATGTTTGGAGATTTCGGAAATGATTTTACCTTCATCCTGTCCTCCTCCTTTATGCTGAAATTCTACACGGATGTGATGGGAGTGCCTGCCGCGGTGGTAGGGCTCCTGATGATGGCCGCCCGTTTTGTGGATGCGGTGACGGATGTGACCATGGGGCAGATCGTGGATCGCTCCAGACCGACAAAAGACGGAAAGTTTAAGCCGTGGATCAAACGGATGTGCGGGCCGGTGGCAATCTCGTCCTTTTTGATCTATCAGTCTGCGTTTGCGGATATGTCCTATGGATTCCGGATTGTATGGATGGTCATTACCTATATTTTATGGGGATCTATTTTCTATACATCTATCAATATTCCTTATGGATCCATGGCTTCGGCCATTTCCGCGGATCCGAAGCAACGCGCGGAGCTTTCCACCTGGCGGACCATCGGCGCTACGCTTGCAGGGCTGGTGATCGGTGTGGGGACTCCTGTAGCGGCTTATGTGGTGGTGGACGGCAAGACGGTTCTTTCCGGCCCCCGGATGACCGGCATCGCCGGAGTATTCAGCATTCTGGCGATTGTCTGTTATCTGCTCTGCTTTCGTCTTGTGAGGGAACGGATTCCGGTGGAGGCCAATAACCAGAAGCTGGAGATCGGAAAAATGTTAAAAAACCTGGCCATGAACAGGGCATTGCTGGGGATCATCGCGGCAGCCATATTGCTGCTGCTGGGAATGCTGGGCATGCAGGGGATGGCAGGCTATGTGTTTCCGAATTACTATGGCTCCGCAGCCGCCCAGTCTTTGTCTGCCATGACAGGAAGCATTGTGATGCTGGTGATCTGCGCGCCTCTTGCCGCCAGACTGTCCGCAAGATTCGGCAAAAAAGAGCTTTCGGTGGTTTCCTGCGCGTTTGGGTCGGCGGTGTATCTGCTCTGCCTGCTGATCAAGCCGCAGAATCCGTATGTATATGTGGGATTTTATACATTGGCTTATGTAGGGCTTGGATTCTTTAATACGGTGATCTGGGCCATGATCACGGATGTGATCGACGATGCGGAGATCAAAAACGGGGTGCGGGAGGACGGCACGATTTATTCGGTGTATTCCTTTGCAAGAAAGCTCGGACAGGCATTTTCCTCCGGCATGATCGGGGGGCTTCTGAGCCTGATCGGCTACACCCAGGCGACAGCCTTTGACCCGGAGATCACGTCAGGGATTTTTAACCTGTCCTGTATCATTCCGGCCGTTGGGCTGGGCGCGGTGTCTTTGGCCCTGCTGTTTATCTATCCGCTGAATAAGGCACGGGTGGAGGCGAATGTGGCGGAGCTGGCGCGGAGGCGCGGGAAACCTACAATTTGATTTATCAGTATTTAGTATATGTATAGAAAGATTAAGCATTTTCTGGAATCATGGAAAGAGAGCAAACACCGTAATCCTTTGATTTTACTTTGCTGCAGCCGCATATCAAAGACAGTACGATACAAAAATGCTCTATGCAGTCCTGCTGAGCGCTGCGGTTTTTGTGAGGAGTCCTGCGGCATTCAGGCTGAAATAAGGGACGGACAGATAGCGGAAAAGACTTTTTGAGACGAATTTATACTTGTAGGATTCCATGGGAAGTGATATGATGTTTGATGGCAGCATTATTTTCAGCGTGGGATTGCTGCCATGAAGAAAAATCAGAAAGGAAACAACGATAACGTGACCTATAAAGAAGCAAGGGTATATTTGGACGAGGTGTCGAAATACGGAAGTGTACTTGGCTTGGATACGGTTCGGGAGCTTTTGCGTGAGCTGGGGGATCCCCAGAAGGATCTGAGGTTCATCCATGTGGCGGGAACGAACGGAAAAGGGTCTGTGCTTGCATTTATTTCTACGATTCTGAGTGAAGCGGGCATCCGGACCGGAAGATATATTTCACCGACCGTGGTTTCGTATCTGGAGCGGATCCAGATCAATGGGAAATGGATTCCGGAGGAGGAATTTGCAGAACTGGTTGAAGAAATTCAGAAAGCTATTGTGCGTATGGAGGCAAAGGGGTTTCATAGCCCTACTGTTTTTGAGATTGAGACCGCAATAGCTTTTTTATATTTCCGAAAAAAACAATGCGGGATCGTGGTATTGGAGACCGGGCTGGGCGGGAAGGAGGATGCCACCAACATCGTAGAGCATACGTTGGTTTCTGTCTTTACCCCAATCAGCCGGGATCACATGGGCTTTTTGGGGGATACGCCGGAAGCGATCGCAGAGCACAAGGCGGGCATCATCAAACCAGGCTGTATTGTGGTATCCGCACCCCAGGAGCCGGAGGTCAGAAGCGTGTTGGAAAGGCGCGCGGCAGAACAGGGCTGTGAGATCCGGTTTGCAAAGCCGGAGGATGCCATGGTCACACAGGAGGATTACCGGGGACAGACATTTTCTTACGGGGGGATGAAGGATCTGAAGACGCGGCTGGCGGGAACCTGTCAGATCATCAATGGGATAACTGCATGGGAGGCTGTCCGGGCGGCGGAAGATGCTGCGGGGATTCAGATCCGGGAGGAGGAGATACGCAGGGGCTTTGAGAAAACCCGTTGGCCGGGAAGGTTTACCTGTCTGAGGGAAGCGCCGGTGTTTTTAGTAGACGGGGCACATAATGCAGACGGGGCCCGCTGGCTTAAGGCCTCTGTGGAACGCTATTTTCCAGGGCGGAGACTGTTTCTCATTATGGGAGTATTCCGGGATAAGGAATATGAACGAATGGCGCAGATCATGGCTCCTCTGGCAGAACGGATCTATACGGTCAACCTGCCGGATGAAAAGCGAAGCCTGTCTGCGGAGAAATTGAAAAAGGCGGCGGAGATTTATTGTAAGGGAACGGTTCTGGCAATGGACGGGATTGACCGGGCAGTAGAGGAAGCCATGCGGGACGCGGGGGAGAGGGATGTGATTCTGGCCTTTGGGTCACTGTCCTATCTGGGCAGAGTCATGGAAGTAGTGCAAAAAAAGACCGCCGGATGATGAGGACAGGCAGATTTTATTCGGAAACTGCTGTGAATAGTCAATGCATGCGAAGGAATGAAACAGAGAGGTAGGGAACATGATAGATCAGGAGAAGGTAAAACAGGCAGTTCGTCTGTTTTTGGAAGGGATCGGAGAGAATCCTGAGCGGGAGGGGTTGATAGAGACACCGGACCGGATCGCCAGGATGTGTGAGGAAATCTACGGAGGGCTGGAAGAGACGGCAGAAACACATCTCCGGAAAACATTTCGGACCGAGGAGCGGGGGATGGTGCTGGAGAAGGACATTGTATTTTACTCTACCTGCGAGCACCACCTGCTGCCGTTTTTCGGGAAAGCCCATATCGCCTATATCCCGGACGGGAGGGTGGTGGGCTTGAGCAAGCTGGCCAGGACTGTGGAAGTCTATGCAAGGAGACCCCAGATTCAGGAGCAGCTGACCGGACAGATCGCAGATGCATTGATGCGGGAGCTCTGCCCTAAAGGGGCTATGGTGATGGTTGAGGCAGAGCATATGTGCATGACCATGCGGGGGATCAAAAAGCCGGGAAGCCGGACCGTGACGGCAGCAAAACGGGGGTGCTTTTTGGAGGATCCGGAATTGGTACATACGTTTTACGCAATGCTCGGGCAGGGACGGTAGAGATGGAAGTAAGGAACTGTGAGCCTGAATAGAAAAGAAGGGAGCGGCAGTATGAAGGCGATTGAGGAAATCCGAAATCATCCGCTGTATGTGGAATCTTATAAAAAATTAGAGCATGCAGAACAGGAACGGATCTTTTGCTGTCACCAGATGGAGCATCTGCTGGATGTGGCGCGGATCGCATACATCAAAAGCCTGGAGCAGAAGCTGGAGATCCGCAAGGAAGTCATCTATGCGGCCGCGCTTCTGCATGACATCGGAAAATACCGGCAGTATACAGAAGGCATCCCCCATGAAAAGGCATCTGCTGAGATTGCGGAGGTTATTCTGAACGAGCTCTCGGAGGAACTCTTTTCGGAAACAGAAAAAGCTTCCATACTCCGGGCCATCCTGGGGCACCGCAGGCCGCGGGAGGATATGGAGGCGCTGGAAAGGCTGATCTATACCAGCGACAAGCAGTCCCGGAATTGTTTTGCATGTAAGGTGCAGGAAGAATGTGACTGGGATGTGGGGAAGAAGAATACTGTGCTGGAAATTTAAAAACTGGCGGATAAAAACTGAAATTTGACATCACAGGAAAGGCAAAAGGAGAACAGAATGCAGATTGGCGGAAAAGTATTTGACATTGGACACAGGACTTACATTATGGGGATTCTGAATGTGACCCCGGATTCTTTTTCGGACGGAGGCCGTTTTCAGAATATGGACGCGGCGCTGCGGCATGCACAGGAGATGATCCGGAATGGGGCGGATATCCTGGATGTGGGCGGAGAATCTACACGCCCGGGGCATGTGTTGGTTTCAGAGGAGGAAGAGATCCGGCGGGTTGTGCCTGTGATCCGCGGCTTAAAAGAACAGCTTGACATCCCCGTATCGATTGATACTTATAAAAGCAAAGTGGCTCGGGCCGCGCTGGATGCCGGGGCGGATCTGGTCAACGACATCTGGGGACTGAAATATGATCGGGAGCTGGCCGGTGTGATCGCGGAATACGGCGTGCCCTGCTGTCTGACGCATAACCGGGAGAAGGCAGAGTACAAAGACTTTATCCCGGAGGTGCTTAACGACCTGAGGGAATCTCTGCGGCTGGCAGAGGCGGCAGGTATTTCCCGGGAACAGATCATCCTGGATCCGGGCATCGGCTTTGGAAAAACCTATGAAATGAATCTGGAAATGCTGAAGCATCTGGAGGAATTGAACAGCCTTGGATACCCCATACTGCTGGGAACATCCAGAAAGTCTGTCATCGGACTGACCCTGGACCTTCCGGCAGACCAGAGGGAAGAGGGGACTCTGGTGACGACAGTGCTGGGGATCAGGAGCGGCTGTTCCTTTGTGAGAGTCCACGATGTAAAGGCGAACGTCCGCGCGGCTAAAATGACAGAGGCAATCCTGCGGGAGCATGATTTACGTGGATGATCTTCCATGAATCAACGGGACAGGCGGATATGCCGCATATCTATCTGGCGTTTTCGGCGAGGGGAAGAAAATCCCACGTAGTATATTATGTTTTATGACTGCTTCGGCGAATGGGGAGGAATTATGGATAAAATCAAGATAGAAAATCTGGAAATATTTGCAAAGCATGGTGTGTTTCCAGAGGAAAATAAACTGGGGCAGAAGTTTCTTGTATCAGCAGACCTGTATACGGATACCCGGAAAGCAGGAAAGACGGATGCTCTGGACGCGTCTGTTGACTATGGAGAAATCTGCCATTTTATAGAGACATTTATGAAAGAGCATACCTTTTCATTGATCGAGCGCATAGCGGAGAATCTTGCGGAGGAGTTGCTCCTTCATATTCCGGGGCTGGAAAAGGTAGGGCTGGAAGTGAAAAAGCCTTGGGCGCCCATCGGGCTTCCGCTGGAATCCGTATCCGTGGAAATCCTGCGGCAGTGGCATACGGTATATATCGCCCTCGGTTCCAATATGGGAGACAGGAAGGCATATCTGGATCAGGCAGTGCGGGCGTTGGATTCTTTGGCAAAGCATCCTGTGAAAGATGACCGGGGAGGTATTCTTTCGGCCGGGGCTGTGGAACGAGTATCCGGCTATTATGAGACTCTGCCCTATGGGATGACGGAGCAGGAGGATTTTCTGAATGCATGTCTCAGGCTGCGCACACTGATGACACCCCGGGAATTGCTGGATGAGCTTCACCGGATCGAGCAGGAGGCCGGAAGAAAACGGGTCATACACTGGGGGCCGCGCACGCTGGATCTGGATATTATTTTTTACGATGACCTGGTTCTGGAAGCCGAAGACTTATGCATCCCTCATGTGGAGATGCATAAGAGGAAATTTGTACTGGAACCGCTCTGCGAGATCGCGCCGTATCAGCGCCACCCGGTATACAAAAAGACCGTACAGGAAATGCTGGAATTGGTGTCATAATCATGCAGGGTACAGAAATGCTCAAAAAAGCTTTCCGTACCCTGCAGATCAAAGTTATTCTTTCTTTTTACGCATAGAACAACCGGACAGATTCCGCTCACAGGACTTTTCAGAAAAATAGTTCCATAGGCCGGCCAAACCGTGTTCTGTTAAAGCTGCTTCCATATCTGCCGGAAGAGCAAGCTACAATAATTGCAACTGCAAGTTACATGTCACACCCCGACCAATCACCACGCTGATTGGTCGGGAGGATGCACATAAGAGCTGGTATTCAGGCCGTCCATTGCCGTAGGCAATTTAAAATGACGGCCTGAGTTACAGGGCACGCCTGGTCAAGGTGTGACCTGTAACAACTGTAACGCGCTCTTTATCGATCGTTGAATATAGGCTTTACACTCAAAAATCCTTTTGCTATAATGAAAATATCTCATAGACGATATTTTCATATTTATAAAACCAGGGAGGTGATTCTATGCCAAATACAGGTGAGATCATTGAAAGAGCTGTCAATGACTTCCAACGTGTACAGCAACATATGAAACATGCAAAAGAAGAGAATGCCCAAAAAACATATGAAGGTTTAAAGGCTGATTATAAGTCTTTGAAAGCTGTACTGACTTCTTTAGGCGTGAATCTGACAGAGATAGACGTGATAAAAGAGTAACTGTAAATCAGGGTGTAAGGTCATGATCATCAAGGACTTTACACTCTTTTCTGTAAAGGCAGGGACGCAAAATGATGGAGATCTATTACGTGGAAGATGATGAAAATATAGCCGGGAGTGTGAGTGAATTTCTCGGAAAATACGGCTACAGGGTTTCCCTTTTTCCAACGATCGCGGACGCGAAGCAGGCTTTGAAGCAGGCGTGTCCGACCCTGATGCTGGTAGACTGGAACATGCCGGACGGCAATGGGAATCTGCTGGTCCAATGGATCCGCGCAAACTGGAAGGAGCTTCCGATTATGTTTCTTACGGTTCGGGGCGATTCCTGTGATGTGATCTCCGGTTTCCAAAATGGGGCGGATGACTATGTAACCAAGCCCTTTGAACTGGATGTTCTGCTCCTGCGCATCGGCGCTCTGCTGCGCAGGACAGGGGATGTTTCCGGGCAGTACCTGTCCTGTGATTCGATCGCGCTTGACCAGAAGCGAATGCTGGTTTTCTGCGATACGGAGGAAATCTGCCTGAGCCCGCTGGAATATCAGGTGCTTTTCTTTCTGCTCCGGCACAAAGGGAAAACGGTCACCAGAAGGAAATTACTGGAGGAAATCTGGGATATCAACGGAAATTTTGTGAACGACAATACGCTCACCGTGACGATCAAGCGCCTGCGGGAAAAGCTGCGCCAGCCTGTCTGCCTGAAAACGGTCCGGAGCGTGGGATACCGGATGGAGGATTCGAAATGAACAAAAGAAAAAAACAGGGCAGCTGTTCCAAGAAGCGTTCTGCATTTCCAGCACGGAATCTGTTTATACTGACCGGGATCGTATTATCGGTGAGTCTGGCGGCGGCTTCTTTTACCGCATTTCTTCTGACCGGGTACTATAACCGGATGCAGATCCGTACATTGGGCAGTATATGTCAGGGAATCTTGGAAAATCAGCCGGATGCAGAAGGGGCGGTTTTGTCAGCGCTGAGGGAATATCAGGAGAGGCCGGATACTATGACAGATGAAAATGAAAATATCATTCTGGCATATGGCTATCGGCAGGCAGATTTTTTGCGGCCGGCTCAAAAATATGGAACCTGTTCTGCGGCTGCAGGCTTTCTGGCCGGGGGACTGGTGTTTTTGCTCCCCTATTCGCTTCGGCGCGGGAAGGAGAAGGAAAGGATCCATGCGCTGACGGATTATCTGGAACAGGTCCATACCGGAGACGGAGGCGTCCTTTTTCCGGCTGTGGAAGATGAGTTTTCCCAACTGCAGGATGAGATTTATAAAACGGTAACGGAGCTGCACCAGACAAGGGACGCGGCATGGAAAGCCAAAAATCTTTACGCGGAAAATCTTGATCACATCGCGCATCAGATCAAAACCCCGATCACATCACTTTCTCTGTCAGCACAAATGATGCTTCCAAATCCTTCCCCAAAGCATTTGGAACGGATCCGCCTGCAGCTTTCACGGCTGACACATCTGGCGGATGCTCTGCTTCTCTTATCCCGGATCGATGCCGGCGTACTGCCTTTGGAGCGTACAAAGACGGATGTGTTCACGGTCCTTATGCTGGCCGCCGATCAGCTCCAGGAATTATTTTTAAAGGCAGGTGTCTCTGTCCGGATTCCCGAAATGGAAGAAACCGTGATCTGCGCGGATCTGGAATGGACGATGGAAGCCGTCATAAACCTGATGAAAAACTGCATGGAGCACACCCCGCCCGGAGGAAGTGTCTGCTGTTCCTGTGAGCAGACTCCCCTCTACACACAGATCCGGATCCAAGACAACGGAACGGGATTTGCGGAGGAAGATCTGCCGCACATTTTTGAACGGTTTTACCGGGGAAAAAATGCGAAGGACGGTGGGATCGGTATCGGGCTGGCTCTGGCAAAGGCGATCATTGAGAGTCAGAACGGGACGGTCACGGCTGAAAATCCTGCGGCCGGCGGCGCATGCTTTGAAATCCGATTTTATACCCAGGGGAATTACTTAGAAAATGACTGAACGGCTATTATGGGATGCGCTTTGAGCTGATCTCCGGAGCAGGACCGTCACTGAGCTGTCACTTTATTTTGATATAATAGGTATTGCGCTGAAGCGCAAGCAGGTCATCCATTTTCTAAAGAAAAATGGTGACAAATTACAATAGACAGAAAAGATAAAGGAGGCATTGAAGCTTGGAGATTTTGAAGTGTGAAGATATCAGAAAAGTGTATGGCAGCGGCAGTCATCAGGTGATTGCCCTGGACGGGATTGACCTGTCCGTGGAAAAAGGGGAATTTGTGGCGATCATCGGGGCGTCCGGCTCCGGGAAATCTACGCTGCTCCACATCCTGGGCAGTGTGGACCGGCCGTCCCAGGGGCGGGTCCTGATTGAGGGGACAGATATTTCGACCCTGAACCGGACCGAATCGGCGATCTTTCGCCGCAGAAAGGTGGGGCTGGTGTATCAGTTTTATAATCTGATCCCCACGCTCACCATCCGGAAAAATATCCTGATGCCGCTTCTGCTGGATAAAAGGAAACCGGATCCGAAGCTTTTTGACCGGATCGTAACGACCCTGGGAATCGCCGACAGGCTGGAGGCTCTGCCCAATCAGCTCTCCGGCGGACAGCAGCAGCGGGCGGCCATAGCCAGATCCCTGATCTACCGTCCGGCTCTGCTGCTGGCGGACGAGCCCACCGGGAACCTGGACCGGAAAAATTCCAGGGAGATCCTGGACCTGCTGAAATTGTCCAACCGGAATCTGGAACAGACTATGATACTGATTACCCATGATGAGAAAGCCGCTCTGGAAGCAGACCGGATCGTCACCATAGAGGACGGGCGCATCATCCGGGATGAGAAGAGGTGGTGACAGACGATGTGGAAGGACTATTCAAAAGGATATCTGAAACATAACAGGGCATCCGGTATTTCCGTGATGACGGCGGCTTTTATTTCTGCGCTGCTTTTGTCCCTGCTGTGCAGTCTGTTTTATAACCTGTGGGCCTATGAGGTGGAGCGGGTGAAAGCAGATGTGGGAGACTGGGAAGGACGACTCAACGGAGAGATCAGCGGGGAGGCCCTGGAGCGCATCCAAAATTACGGAAATGTGGAGAGGGCGGTTCTCCGTGAAGGGCCATCTGAGGGACAGGAGGAGATGGTAGAACTTTATTTTAAGGATAAAGGAAGTATCTTTCAGGATATGCCCCGAATTGCGGAACTGGCAGGGCTTTCGGAGAAAAATGTGACCTGCAACTATGAGCTTTTAAACCTGTACCTGATCCGGGATCCAGAAGACCCGGCCCTCCGCTGGGTGTTCCCTTTCTTTCTGGCGGTGGTTCTGTTTGCATGCCTTTCTCTGGTGATGGTCATCCACAATGCCTTTGCGGTGACCATGAATTCCAGGATCCGGCAGTTTGGTATTTTTTCCAGTATTGGAGCAACGCCGGGGCAGATCAGGATTTGCCTTCTGCAGGAGGCTTTTTGGCTCTGCGCATTGCCGATCCCGGCGGGAAATCTGCTGGGCGTTCTGTTCAGCATGGGGATCATGAAATGGACCAACGTGATCCTGGCAGATGTGGAAAGACATCTGGTACTGCCGTTTCAGTATCATCCTCTGATACTGGTCTTATCTATTCTGGTTTCCGCCGTTACTGTATGGATCTCCGCCTGGATCCCTGCATGGAAAATGGGCAGGCTCACCCCTTTGGAGGCCATCAAAAATACCGGCGAGCTGCAGCTGAAAAGGAAGCGCGATTCCCGGATCTTATCCTGTCTCTTCGGGATAGAGGGGGAACTTGCGGGAAATGCGCTGAAAGCACAGAAGAAGGCGATGCGGACCGCGTCTATTTCTCTGACCCTTTCGTTTCTGGCTTTTTCCTTTATGATGTGCTTTTTTGCGATCATGAGGATCAGCCAGAGGGAGACTTATTTTGAAAAGTATCAGGATGCCTGGGATATCATGGCAGAGGTAAAGGATACGGAGATCGACGCGTTTGACGAGTCCGATGCCCTGCAAACGCTTACCGGAGTGTGCGGCAGTGTGACGTACCAGAAGGCAGCGGCCAGACGGATCGTGACAGAAACGGAGCTCAGTGAAGAAATGCGGGCGGCGGGAGGACTGAAAAACGCGTCGGCAGAGTATGTTTCTCACGTCCCGGAGGGATGGCTGGTGAATGCGCCGCTGGTGATCCTGGATGACGACGGATTTTCAGAATATTGCAGACAGATCGGGGTCAAACCCCGGCTGGACGGCGCGGTGATCCTGAATCAGACGCAGGATGCTAGGGATCCCAATTTCCGGGAACGGCGCAGATACCCTTATCTGGCAGGAAACAGGCAGACGACCGTGCTGCGGCCGGCAGAAGCGATAACTCCGGAAAATGGAAATCGACGGGAGTCTGCGGCAGCCGAGCCTGAAGATAGCCGGGAGAGGCAGACAACAGAACCTGCGGAGACGGCGGATAGCCGGGAGAGGCAGGCAACAGAATCTGCGGGGAGTATGAATACCCGGGAGGATGGGACAGCGGAGCTGCCGGTGATCGCATATACCCGGGAAGCACCTGTTCTGCGGGAGGAATATGGGACTCTGGATTTTTATGAATTGGTGCATTTTATTCCGGTTTCTGTCTGGAAAGAGATCAAAGGGCGGATTGGCAGCCAGGAGGAAAATGTGTGGATCCGCATCCTGGCAGGGGATGAGGTAACGCTGAAAGAGCTGAATGGTGTGGAAGAGGAGGTCTCAAAACTTTTGGGAGGCAGGTATGACATTGAGATCGAAAACCGGATTCAGGACAGGATGGATAATGACAATATGATCCATGGAATGACAATGATACTCAGCGTTTTCTGCATCCTTCTGGCGTTGATCGGGATCGGGAACGTATTTTCCTATACGTTTGGATTTGTATGGCAGAGGAAGCGGGAGTTTGCGCGCCTGCTTTCTGTGGGAATGACTCTGGAGGGGATGAAAAAGGTATTCTGCGCGGAAGCTCTTGCGATTGCCGGGCGGCCGGTGCTGACTGCGCTGCCTGTGAATGCGGCGGCGGTAATCCTTTTTCTGAAGATCAGTTATCTCGATCCGATGACATTCATCCGGGAAGCGCCGCTGATGCCGATAGTCGCGTTTATACTGCTGATCTTTGGCTCTGTCGCTCTGGCATATTTTCTTGGAGCAAGGAAGGTCATGGGGAGCAGCCTGGCAGATTCCCTTCGGGATGATACGATGATGTGAATGATTACGCCGGGCCAATCGTCACTTGACTGGTCCGGCGAATTTGCATCCAGGTTTAAATCCCATGCCTTTTACAGCAGACTTTCAAAGGTATCGTAAAACGTGGGGAAGGATACATCTACACAATGGCTGTCCAGGATTTTGGTATGCCCCTCGGCAGCCAGAGCCGCAATACTGAATGCCATGGCGATTCGGTGGTCAAGAAGTGTGTGGATGGTTGCCCCATGCAGGGAATTGCCGCCCCGGATCACCATGCCGTCGGCGGTGGGGATGGCATCACAGCCCATGGCTTTCAGATTGTCGGTGACGGTTTCGATGCGGTCTGATTCTTTGACCTTCAGTTCTGCCGCATCCCGGATAAAGGTGGTTCCTTCTGACAGAGCTGCCATGACCGCGATGACCGGAATCTCATCGATCAGGGTGGGAATGATCTCTCCTTTGATCGTAATCCCGTGGAGACGGCTTGTGCGTACCAGGATATCTGCAACCGGTTCACCGCCTTCCTTCCGCTGATTCAGAAGCGTGATGTCGCCTCCCATATCCTCGCAGACCGTCAGGATTCCGGCGCGGGTGGGATTGATACCGACATTTTTGATCAGGATCTCGGAATCCGGAACCAGCAGTCCGGCGGCAATAAAATAGGCCGCCGAAGAGATATCTCCGGGCACGGTGATCTTCTGTCCATACAGCTCTTCACAGGGCCGGATCACGGCGGTGGATTTCGGGGTGCCGTCCAGAGCATGAACCGAGCGCAGATCAGCGCCGAATTCCCGCAGCATCAGCTCTGTATGGTTTCGGGACAGGCTGGGTTCGGTCACGGAAGTCTCTCCGTCCGCATAAAGCCCGGCAAGCAGGATGCAGGATTTGACCTGGGCGGAGGCCACCGGGGAATCATAGAGGATCCCGTGAAGCCGGGCCGGAGTAATGTACAGCGGCGCGCAGTCATTTCTCAGGATGCTGGAAATGTTTGCTCCCATCTGCCGCAGAGGCTCAATGATCCGCTTCATGGGACGGGAATTTAAGGATTCATCCCCGGACAGCTTGGAGTCAAAGGGCTGTCCGGCCAGGATCCCGGAGATCAGCCTTGTGGTGGTGCCGCTGTTTCCCACATCCAGAAGATTGTCCGGCGCGGTTAAGCCGTGAAGCCCTTTTCCGTGTATCAGGACGGAATCCCCTTTTTTCTCAATCTCAATTCCCAGCCTGCGGAAGCAGTCCATGGTGGACAGGCAGTCCGCTCCCTGGAGAACATTGTGTACCTCGGTGGTACCCTTTGCGATGGAGCCGAACATGATGCTGCGGTGGGAGATGGATTTGTCCCCAGGTACGGTGACCTCTCCTTTTAACCCCGTGATGTTTGTTAATTCCATAATGTATTGATCCTTTCCTGTTGATCTCTTGGGTAACATATTATACTTCATACACGATATATCGGTGCTTTTTCAGCAATTCCGTAGCTTTGGCCGAGGCGTCTTCATCGTAAAATTCAATCCGCAGAACCCCTTCTTCAAATTCCCGGTTATGGATGATGCCGATATTTTTAATGTTGACCATATTGCTGGCCAGGATGGTAGCGATGGTGGCAATCCCTCCGGCCTCATCAATGATGTCACAGTATACGGCAAACTGCTTCTTGATCGGCCCGGAAGAGCCTTCGGGCATGGAATTGCGGTAATCCCGGGAAGACTCGAAGATGGAATAGAGGGTGTGCTCCGATCCCTGATCCACCGCCTGCTTTGCGTCTGTCAGAGTTTGGATAAATTCCCCCAATATTTGGGAAATATTTCCCCTGTTTTTGAGACAGATCTGCTGCCACATGACAGGAGAAGAGGAGGCAATGCGGGTAATATCCTTGAAACCGCCTGCTGCCAGCATCTTCATCAGTTCTTCCCGGGTATCATGCTCCTTTACAAAATTGACCAGGCTTGCCGCCAGAATATGGGGCAGATGGCTGATGGCGCCGGTCACATAATCGTGCTGCTGATAGTCTAGAATGATGGGCAGCGCTTTCAGAGATTCCACGAAGGCGCGGTATGACTGCACCTGCTCTTCGGAAACCTTTACGGATGGTGTCAGGATATAGTAGGCGTTTTCGATCAGATGCGGCTTTGCATTGACGAATCCGCTTTTTTCTGACCCGGTCATGGGATGTCCGCCGATAAAATGCTCTTCCAGCCCCAGGGAAATGACTTTCTCATGGATGGAGTTCTTGACGCTTCCCACGTCCGTCAGGATGCAGTCTGGGCCAAGGACGTTTTTCACCTGGCTTAGATAGGCTGTGTTGCAAGAGACCGGGGCGCACAGGAAGATATAATCGCAGTCCCGAAAATTGTCATCAATGGAGGAGCAGGAGGTATGGATGATCCCTTCCTGTACGGCCAGGGCCAGTGTTTCTTTATTTTTATCAAATGCGAGGATCTCACAGTCGGGATGATACTGGCGGATGGCTTTTGCAATGGAGCCGCCGATCAGGCCCAGGCCGATGAAACCTGTTTTCTTTACGTGCATGTTTTATCCTCTCTTTATATTTTTTGAAATGAAAAACCAAAAATATTTTAGCATTTTAAATCGTAAAAGTAAAGGGAGAGTTGCGCCGATGGGGGAGCTGTTTTCCGGCTTACCGGGAACGGCGGCAGCTGTGGGGAATGTGAGGGGCGGCGAGGGGCGGCGCGCGGGAGAGGAAGAAGTGCGGAAGAATGGGAGTTTGAAAGAAGGAAAAGAAAAAAGATGTAGAAAATATGTGAAAAATTTATAAAAGAGTTGTAATAAGGGCAGAAGTTTAGTACAATATTTACAGAGTGTGTACGGCTGTGGTAAGAAAAAGATAAAATGAATTTGTACGGATAGCGGATGTACAGAGGAGGTTTGGACGATTCTTGGGCAGATGCGCATAAAATAGAAACAAGGAGGCAGCAGCATGAAGGTTTACAGAACGGATGAAATCAGAAACGTAGTATTGCTTGGACACGGGGGCAGCGGTAAGACGAGCCTGGTGGAGGCAATGTTATATGTATCCGGAGCTACAAAGCGTATGGGCAAGGTTTCCGAGTCCAATACGACCAGTGATTTTGATAAGGAAGAGCAGAAGCGAGGATTTTCCATCAGCACAAGCATCGTGCCGATCGAGTGGGAAAAGGCCAAGATCAATATATTGGACACCCCGGGATACTTCGATTTTGTCGGGGAGGTAGAGGAAGCGGTCAGCGCGGCGGACGCGGCGGTGATTGTGGTATCCGGTAAGGCCGGGGTGCAGGTAGGCACGGAGAAGGCATGGGAACTCTGCGAGAAGTACCATCTGCCCCGTATGATCTACGTGACAGAGATGGACGTGGACGACGCCAGCTTCCGCCAGGTTGTGGAAGACCTGACCGCAAGATACGGCAAGAAGATCGCGCCCCATTTCCAGCCGATCCGTGAGAATGAGAAGCTGGTCGGATATATCAACATCATCAAGAACGCGGGAAGAAGATATACCGGCATCGGCCAGAGAGAGGAATGCGAGATCCCGGACTACTGTCAGGAGAACCTCCAGACCCTGCGTGATTCCCTGATGGAAGCGGTGGCAGAGACAAGCGAAGAGTTCATGGAGCGGTATTTCGGCGGAGAAGAATTTTCCGTAGAAGAGATCCGCGCGGCTATGCGTACCGAAGTGATGGGCGGAGACATCGTGCCGGTGGCAATGGGCTCCAATATTGAGGCTCAGGGCGTTGCGAACCTGCTGTCCGACATCGTGCGTTTCTTCCCAAGCCCGGATAAGAGGAGCTGCGCGGGAATCAACCGGACGACCAACGACATCTTCGAAGGCAATTACGATTTCTCCAAGGCGAAGACCGCTTATGTATTCAAGACAATGGTGGATCCGTTTATCGGAAAATATTCCTTCGTAAAGGTGTGCTCCGGTGTACTCAAAGGCGATGACGTTCTTTTCAATGCAACCAGCGAGGCAGAGGAGAAGCCGGGCAAGCTGTATATCATGAGCGGCAACAAGCCGACGGAGGTCAGCGAGTTGTTTGCGGGAGATATCGGCGCTATCGCGAAGCTGGCAAATACGAAGACAGGCGATACGCTTTCCACGAAGAATACACAGGTGCTGTATACAAAGACCGAGTATTCCGTACCGTATACATATATGAGATACCGCGTTAAGAATAAAGGAGAGGAAGACAAGGTATCCCAGTCACTGGCGCGTATGATGGCGGAGGACGTGACTCTCAAGGCTGTCATCGACAGTGAGAACCGTCAGTCCCTGCTCTATGGCATGGGCGACCAGCACTTAGAGATCGCGGTCAGCAAGCTGCTGTCCAGATACAAAGCGGAGATCGTCCTAGAGACACCGAAGGTTGCCTTCCGCGAGACCATCCGCAAAAATTCCGACGTGGACACCAAGTATAAGAAGCAGTCCGGCGGACACGGACAGTACGGCCACGTGAAGATGAAATTCGAACCCTCCGGAGATCTGGAGACGCCTTATGTATTTGAAGAGGTCGTAGTCGGCGGCGCGGTGCCGAAGAACTATTTCCCGGCAGTGGAAAAGGGACTCCAGGATTCCGTGGTGAAGGGACCCTTGGCCGGATATCCGGTGGTTGGTGTGAAAGCGATCCTTTACGATGGATCCTACCATCCGGTAGATTCCTCAGAAATGGCATTCAAGACCGCTACCTGCCAGGCCTTCAAAAAAGGCTTCATGGAGGCATCCCCGGTTCTCTTAGAGCCGATCGCGTCCTTGAAGGTGACGGTTCCGGACAGCTATACCGGCGACGTGATGGGAGACCTGAACAAGCGCCGCGGCCGTGTACTGGGCATGAACCCGATCGCAGGAGGCAAGCAGGTGATCGAGGCCGACATCCCCATGACAGGATTGTTCGGATACTGCACGATTCTGCGTTCCATGACCGGCGGAAGAGGGACCTATGAGTATGCATTTGCAAGATACGAGCAGGCTCCGTCCGACGTGCAGGAAAAGGAGATTGCCGCACGCGCGGCAGCGGAAGCATAAAAAATAAATCAATACAGAAAACCTGCCAACGGCGGCTTTTCTGCATACGATGATATCCGGAACAGCAGGCAAAAGATTTGTCTGCTGTTCTCCTGTTCTCATTTTTTTGAAAAAAATGGAATTCTGTGAATAAGAATACCAGTGTGAAATTTTTTTGAATCCATATAATAATGACAAAGCTGAAAAACGGATACCAAAATCTGCGGTATTCGTTTTTGTATGTCTTTCGGACCTGTATGAAAATAACGAATCCATCTTGACTGGTCTATTTCTCAGGCTCAGTTTTTTTCTACAGCTCCTTTTTTTTCGGCTTTGGGTATAAATGGAAGATACACGTGAGAAAATGAGAACAGGAAGGATGTAAGGCGGCATGAAGAACAAAGGAATCAAAAGCATGATCCTGGCGGCAGTCTTTTTTTCCGGGCTGCTGGCTTCAGGGTGTCTGGGTTGGGCGGCGGCAGGCTATATTCCTCAGGAAGAGGTCAGCACCGTTGAGATCGGGGAGGATACGGTCCTGGTAGGTGGGATGCCCGTGGGGATCTATATGGAAACGGACGGAGTTCTCGTCTTGGATACACAGACCATCGAGGGCGTGGACGGGCTGGAGCACGATCCGGCGGGCAACCTGGTAAAATCCGGCGACTATATCGTCGGGATCAACCAGGAATATGTCAGCGGAAAGGATGACCTGATCCAGGTTCTGAAAAATCTGACCGACAAGGATGTGGTGCTGACTCTGCGCAGGGAGGATGAGACTGTGGACGTGCGTCTGGAGGCAGTGGAAAATGCTCCCAATGATTATAAGCTTGGGATCTGGGTCCGGGACAATGTACAGGGACTGGGAACCATTACCTTTCTGAACCAAAACAGCAGGTTCGGCGCCCTGGGACATGGGATCCATGACGCGGATACCAATGTGTTGATGGAGATTGAGGACGGAAGTCTTTATAAGACCAGCATCCGTTCCATATTAAAAGGTGAATACGGGATTCCGGGCAGCATGGAAGGCCTGATCGTATATAATTCTTTTAACCGGCTGGGAACCATTGACAAAAATACGGAGGCCGGGATCTACGGGGCAGTGGAGAAGATCGACGATCTGTTCCAGGAGCAGATCCCGGTACAGCTAGCCGCAAAGGAGGAAATCCACACAGGGGAGGCGGTGATCCGCTGTTATCTGGAGGATGAGATCCGGGAATATGCTGTCATGATCAACGGTGTGGACCCGGAACCGAAGGAGATCAATAAGGGAATCGTATTTCAGGTAACAGATCAGGAACTTCTCGACAAAACAGGAGGGATCATCCAGGGAATGAGCGGTTCGCCGATTCTCCAGGACGGAAAGCTTGTGGGTGCGGTGACCCATGTATTTGTCAATGACCCGACAAAAGGATATGGGATTTTTGCGGAAACGATGGCGCGCGAAGCGCGGTAGCGCGGATTTCCCGGCCGTTGGGAACAGGATCTGCGCACAGAGGAATCCTATGTTCCGGGGGGGGACGAACCGGAAACAGCCCGGATACAGTATCGACAATTTCCGGCAGAAAGCGTGTAAAAATAAGGAATCTTCGACATTACATGTCGAATCATCACGGCAAAATATCCTTGATTCTGTAATCTTGTGTAGATATAATAAAACTTGATAGTGGTAATTCTGCAGTACAGAGACCTGTCTGGAGGAAAAGGTATGGAACAATTGACCGTAGCTATCGCTGATGACAATGAGAAAATGCTGAACATGCTCGATGAGATCATCAGTCTCGACAAAGAGCTGAGCGTAGTAGGAAAAGCGAAGAATGGCGAGGAAATGTGTCAGATCATCAAAGAAAAACAGCCGGACGTTGTCCTTCTGGATCTGATCATGCCGAAAATGGATGGTCTTACCGTGATGGAACATATCAATCATGACAAATCCATGTCGAAGCCGCCATATTTCATAGTTGTTACAGCAGTCGGACAGGAAAGAATTACAGAAGATGCTTTTGATAAAGGTGCAAATTACTATGTTATGAAACCGTTCAATAACGAGATCTTATTGAACAGGATTAAGACCGTAAGAAAGGTATTTCGAGGCCACGAAAGGAGAGCAGAAGAAGTAATAGAAAATACGCAGATTCGAGAAGATGACCTGGAAAATAGAGTTACAGATATGCTTCACGAAATTGGAATACCAGCCCATATCAAAGGATATCATTATCTGAGGGATGCTATCATCATGGCCGTAGAAGATATGGATGTCCTCAACGCGATTACCAAGGTGCTGTACCCAACTGTAGCGAAAAAGTACCAGACTACTTCCAGCCGGGTCGAGCGAGCCATACGGCATGCGATCGAAGTGGCGTGGAGCCGGGGGAAGCTGGATACATTGGATGAACTGTTTGGGTATACTGTGAGTAACGGAAAAGGAAAACCGACGAATTCTGAATTCATTGCTTTGATCGCCGACACAATTCAGCTGGAGTACAAGCATAGATAAAAAAGATAAAAAATCAATTCAAAAAAACACGATTTCACCGTTCAAGACAAAATTCCCAAAAGAAAAACAAAATTTAGCCAATATTCCTGCAAGATAAATCTTTTCAATGTACGAAAAATGAGTTATAATAACAATAATCATACTATTTTGAGGAGATACTAAGAAAGGGTCAGAGGTTTGTTAGCTATGAAAAACATTTTATTTGCAGCTTCAGAATGTGTACCATTTATTAAGACAGGAGGACTTGCAGATGTAGCAGGATCCTTGCCAAAGTATTTTGACAAGGAAAGATATGACGTGCGCGTTGTACTGCCGAAGTACAACTGTATGTACCAGAAGTGGAAGGACATGCTGGAATATGTAGATCACTTTTACATGAATCTGGCAGGACAGGACCGCTATGTAGGAATTTTGAAGTGCCAGTATGAGGGCGTACAGTTCTATTTTATTGACAACGAGCATTATTTCAACGGATTTGCGCCCTATGAGGGAGATCCGAAATGGAATATCGAAAAATTTGCTTTCTTTTCCAAGGCAGTTTTGAGTATCCTTCCGGTGATCGGATTCCGGCCGGACCTGATCCACTGCCATGACTGGCAGACAGGGCTGATCCCGGTATATCTTGATAATTTCCGGTATGCGGGAGAATATTACCGCGGGATCAAGACCATCATGACGATACATAACCTGAAGTTCCAGGGCGTGTGGGATACGAAGACGGTACGCGGCATCACAGGACTTCCGGAATACTATTTTGTTCCGGATAAGATGGAAGCGTATAAGGATGCCAACCTGTTAAAGGGCGGTATCGTTTATTCCGATAAGGTGACCACGGTCAGCCAGACCTATGCCGAGGAGATCAAGACGCCGTTCTACGGAGAAGCGCTGGACGGCCTGATGAACGCGCGGTCCAATGATCTCTGCGGTATTGTCAACGGACTGGACTATACGGACTGGAATCCGGAGACAGACAACCGGATCGCAAAGAACTTCAATATTGAGAATTTCCGTAAGCTGAAGCAGATGAATAAGCTGGCCCTTCAGGAGGAGCTTGAGCTGGATAAGGATGCCCATGTGATGATGATCGGTATTGTATCCCGCCTGACAGACCAGAAGGGGTTTGACCTGATTGATTATGTGATGGACGAGCTCTGCCAGGACGCGGTGCAGATCGTGGTACTGGGAACAGGAGATCCAAAGTATGAGAACATGTTCCGCCATTTTGCGTGGAAGTACTCCGGAAAGGTTTCCGCGAACATTTACTATTCCGATGAGCTGTCCCATAAGATCTATGCTTCCGTTGATACCTTCCTGATGCCGTCTCTGTTTGAGCCATGCGGGCTGAGCCAGCTGATGAGCCTCAGATACGGTACCCTGCCCATCGTGCGGGAGACTGGCGGCCTCAAGGATACGGTAGAGGCATACAATGAGTATGAGAAGACGGGAACCGGATTCAGCTTTACCAATTACAATGCACACGAGATGCTCAATACGATCCGTTATGCAGAGCAGATTTACTATGACAAGAAGAGAGACTGGAATAAGATGATAGAGCGGGCTATGGCACAGGACTTCTCATGGAACAATTCCACGAGACAGTATGAGGCGCTCTACAGAGATTTACTGGGAGAATAATATGAAGATCATTGATAGGCTGAACGAAGATAAGATACACATTTCCTTTGAGGTGTTTCCGCCCAAGACGGATGCGGGATTTGACAAGGTACTGGACGCCACGGACAAGATTGCGGCGCTTAAGCCTTCCTACATCAGCGTGACCTACGGGGCGGGCGGAGGAACCAGCAAGAATACGGCGAGGATCGCGTCCCATATCAAGGACGATCTGGGCGTATTGAGCCTGGCTCACCTGACCTGCGCGTCTTCCACCAAGGCGGAGGTCAGGAGCGTTATCGCAAATCTCCGGCAGCTTGGAATTGAAAATATACTTGCACTTCGGGGAGATATCCCCGAAGGAATGGTATTTCCCACGGAGGATCGTTTTCGCTATGCATGGGAGCTGGTGGAGGAGATCAAAAAGTACGGCGACTTCTGCATCGGCGCGGCATGCTATCCGGAAGGCCATGTGGAGAATGAGCACAAGGCGGATGACATCCGGTTTTTGAAGCAGAAGGTAGACAGCGGAGTGGATTTTCTGACGACCCAGATGTTTTTTGACAATGATATTCATTATAATTTTTTATACCGGATCCGGGAGGCAGGCATTACGGTTCCCGTGCTTCCGGGGATCATGCCGATCACCAGCGCTACCCAGATGAAACGCAGCCAGGAGTTGTCCGGCACTGTATTTCCACGGCGTTTTCTGGCGCTGCTGGATCGGTTCGGAAGTTACCCGGAGGCGATGATGCAGGCGGGGATCGCATATGCCACGGATCAGATCATTGATCTGCTGGCAAACGGAGTAAAGAACATCCACATTTATTCCATGAACAAGCCGGAGGTGGCGGAGAAGATCATGTCGAACCTGTCGGAGATCATCCGGTGCTGAGACCGGATGCTGTCAGGAGACGCAGAAAAACCACGATACAAAAAAGACTGTCGCAGGCAGTCTTTCTGTACGTGTATTGGGAGTGTGCGGAGCATGGATCATTTGATGAGAGAGGCTGTCCGATACCTGGGATATGGAAAGCATGCGGTAGATGATCAGACACTGAGACTGATCGCGGATTCCTTCGGGAGCCTGCGTTCGGTCGGCAGCAGAAAGTCGGTCTACCGCATCTTTGATTTAGAGCAGGAGGACGGGGAGACCGTCCGGTTCGGGAGCCTGACCGTAAAGAGCAAAAGCCTGGGGAAAAACCTCCGGGGCTGTGATAAGATCGTGTTGTTCGGGGCCACCCTGGGAATCGGGGTGGATCAGCTTTTGTCCCGGACATCCAAAACGGATATGGCAAAAACCGTAGTGACGCAGGCATGTGCCGCGGCACTTTTGGAGAAGTACTGTGATGAATGTCAGGAACGGATCCGGCAGGAGATGGAGTTGGAGGGCCGGTATCTGCGGCCGCGTTTCAGCCCGGGATACGGGGATTTTCCCATAGAGTGCCAGAGGGATCTGATCCGGGTGCTGGATTGTGCCAGAAGCATTGGGCTGACCTTGACGGAGGGCTGCATGATGGCTCCGTCCAAATCGGTGACGGCTGTCATCGGGGCGGGCCGGACTGTGATCAGATGCCACAGACAGGGCTGTGAATCCTGTGAAAAAATAGACTGTATTTATAGAAGGGATACCTTATGATTAAAAATGATTTGGGAAAGAAACTGCTGTTTTTCGACGGCGGGATGGGCACGCTGCTCCAGGCAAAGGGATTGAAGCCGGGAGAACTGCCGGAGACATGGAATGTAACACACGGGGAGGAGATCATCGGCATCCATCAGGCCTATATTGAGGCCGGAAGCGACCTTGTCCTGACCAATACATTTGGCGCCAATGCCCTGAAATTCCGGGATGGAGGCTATCCGCTGCAGGAGATCATAGAACAGGCGGTCAGCCACGTGAAGGAAGCGGCCCGCCGGGCCGGGCGCGGCGTCTATACGGCACTGGATGTAGGCCCCACCGGGAAGCTGCTAAAGCCCATGGGGGATCTGGAATTTGAGGCCGCATATGAAGCCTTTAAGCAGGCCATGGTCTACGGGGAACAGGCGGGCGCGGATCTGATCCACATCGAGACGATGAGCGATACTTATGAGATCAAGGCGGCGGTGCTGGCGGCAAAGGAGAATACGAAGCTGCCCGTGTTTGTGACCGCCATTTTTGATGAACGGAAAAAACTGCTCACCGGCGCGGATGTTCCTGCCGTTGTCAGCCTGCTGGAAGGCCTGCGGGTGGATGCCCTTGGGGTGAACTGCGGACTGGGGCCGGTTCAGGTGATGCCGGTTCTGGAAGAGCTGCTGGTCTGCGCGTCCATTCCTGTGATTGTGAAGCCCAATGCCGGACTGCCGAAGCAG
Organism: Schaedlerella sp.; assembly: GCF_056796775.1. NCBI lineage: Bacteria > Bacillati > Bacillota > Clostridia > Lachnospirales > Lachnospiraceae > Schaedlerella > Schaedlerella sp. Next base: position 92,166 of record NZ_JBQIKP010000001.1, on the reverse strand, counting down.
CGGGGCAATGAGACATATTACGATGTGAGTCCCGAGGAATTTGCGCGGACCATGAAGGACATTGTGGAAAAAGGGGCGGCTGTCGTGGGAGGCTGCTGCGGGACTACGCCGGAACATCTTGGCAGCATGATCGAAGCCTGCCGGGGAATGTCCGTTAAACCGACGGAGAAAAAAACGTTTACCGTGGTCTCTTCTTACGGGCAGGCAGTGGTCCTGGGAAAGGGATCTAAGATCATAGGGGAACGGATCAATCCCACCGGAAAGAAGAAGTTCAAGCAGGCTTTGAAGGACCATGACCTGGATTATATTTTGAAGGAAGGCATCTTGCAGGAGGAAAACGGAGCACATATCCTGGATGTGAATGTGGGGCTGCCGGATATCGATGAGACGGCCATGATGGTAGAGGCAGTGGAAGGGCTGCAGAGCGTTACCAGCCTTCCCCTGCAGATCGATACGGTGGATGTGCGTGCCATGGAAGCGGCGCTTCGGATCTACAACGGAAAGCCCATGGTCAATTCGGTCAGCGGCAAGCAGGAATCCATGGATGCGGTGTTTCCTCTCATTGCAAAATACGGCGGTGTGGTGATCGGACTGACACTGGATGAAAAGGGCATTCCGGGTACAGCTGACGGCCGGGTACGGGTGGCAGAGCGGATCATCCGGGAAGCTGCGAAGTACGGGATTGAAAAGAAGGATATCGTCATTGATGTGCTGGCCATGACCATCAGCTCGGAACCGGAAGGGGCTGCCGCGGCACTGGAGGCCATCGGGCGGGTGCGCCAGGAGCTGGGGGTGCATACGGTACTGGGGGTGTCCAACATTTCTTTCGGGCTTCCCTGCCGTCCGATCCTGAATGCCAGCTTCTATATGATGGCCATGTACGCCGGGCTCAGCGCCGGGATCGTGAATCCCTCTTCCGAGTCCATGATGGAGGCCTATGACGCATACCATGCCCTGATGGGCTTTGACGAGAACTGCAGCCGTTATGTGGAAAAATATGCGGGACGCAAAGTTCGGGGGACGTCGGCTCCGGGCGGGAGCATGGCGGCACTTGAATCCGGGGGCAGGGCTTCGGCGGGCCTTGCGGCAGGCGGCGGAGCAGATATGCTCGGCGGTGACATGAGCCTCCAGACGGTGATCGAAAAAGGGCTGAAGGAAGAGGCATACCATATTACGGAAACGCTGGTCCGGGATCAGGCCCCGCTTGATATTATCAATACCCATCTGATTCCGGCCCTGGACCATGTGGGAAAGGGCTTTGAACAGGGAACCGTATTCCTTCCCCAGCTTTTGATGAGCGCGGAGGCGGCGAAGGCGGCATTTTCCGTATTGAAGGAGCGGATTGCGGAGAGCGGGGAAGCGGCGGAAAAGAAGGAAAAGGTGGTTCTGGCAACGGTGAAGGGAGATATCCATGATATCGGAAAAAACATCGTAAAGGTTCTGTTGGAAAACTACGGCTTTGAGGTGATCGATCTGGGCAAAGACGTGCCGCCGGAACAGATCCTGGAAGCAGTCCGGGCGCAGGACATCCGGCTGGTGGGCTTAAGCGCGCTGATGACGACCACTGTGGTCAGCATGGAGGAGACCATCCGGCTTCTGAAAATGGAAGCGCCAAAGTGCAGGGTCATGGTCGGAGGAGCGGTGCTGAATCAGGAATATGCCGATATGATCGGGGCGGATTTTTATGGGAAGGACGCCATGCAATCCGTTTACTATGCACAGAAGAGTTTGCTGTGATTTTTGAAGGTTTACAAACAGAAAACGCTGTGATATGATGAAAAACAGTCGAATTGGATCAATAGGAGGATGAAACAAATGCACCAATATGGAGTGAACCAGCTGAGAAAAATGTTTTTGGAGTTCTTTGAGAGTAAGGGACATCTTGCTATGAAGAGCTTTTCCCTGGTGCCGCACAACGATAAGAGCCTGCTGCTCATCAATTCGGGGATGGCGCCGCTGAAGCCGTATTTTACAGGGCAGGAGATTCCGCCCAGGAGAAGGGTGACCACCTGCCAGAAGTGTATCCGTACGGGAGATATCGAGAATGTGGGAAAGACCGCCCGTCACGGTACATTTTTCGAGATGCTGGGGAATTTTTCGTTTGGAGACTATTTTAAAAAGGAAGCCATCGAGTGGTCCTGGGAGTTTCTGACCGAGGTCGTGGGACTGGATCCGGACAGACTGTATCCTTCCGTATATGAGGAAGATGACGAGGCGTTTGAGATCTGGAACAAAAAAATGGGGATCCCGGCAGAGCGGATCTTCAAATTCGGAAAAGGGGACAACTTCTGGGAGCATGGTTCCGGCCCCTGCGGCCCCTGCTCGGAGATCTATTATGACCGCGGAGAGAAGTACGGCTGCGGCAAGCCGGACTGTACGGTAGGCTGTGAGTGCGACCGCTATATGGAGATCTGGAACAATGTATTCACCCAGTTTGACAATGACGGCAACGGCAATTACAGCGAACTGGAGCAGAAGAATATTGATACCGGCATGGGACTGGAGCGTCTGGCATCTGTCGTGCAGGATGTGGAGTCCATTTTTGATGTGGATACCATCAAGGCACTGCGCGACCATGTGTGCAGCCTGGCAGGAAAGGAATACGGAGCCGTATATCAGAATGATGTTTCTATCCGGGTGATCACGGACCATGTCCGTTCGGTGACTTTTATGATCTCAGACGGGATCATGCCCTCCAATGAGGGAAGGGGATATGTGCTGCGCCGTTTGCTGCGCCGCGCCTGCCGGCATGGAAGGCTTCTGGGGATCGAAGGAAGCTTTCTTCCGAAGCTGGCGGAGACGGTCATTGCAGGCTCGAAGGACGGATATCCGGAGCTGGAGGAGAAGAAGGATTTTATTCTGAAGGTGATCGCGAAAGAGGAAGAACAGTTTAATAAGACCATTGACCAGGGGCTGGGAATCCTGTCCGACCTGATCGCGGAGATGGAGAAAAAGGGAGAGAGCACGTTGTCCGGAGATTCGGCATTCAGGCTCTATGATACCTACGGCTTTCCGCTGGATCTGACGAAGGAGATTCTGGAAGAGAAGAAGCTGTCCGTGGATGAGGAAGGCTTTCAGTCTGCCATGGAGGTGCAGAGGAAGACAGCCAGAGACGCCCGGGAGGTTACAAATTATATGGGAGCGGACGTGACCGTATATGAGTCGATCGACCCCGGTGTGACCAGTACCTTTGTGGGATATGACCATCTGAGCGCAGAGTCTGTGATCACGGTCCTGACCTCAGAGACCGAGTTGGCGGACGCACTGTCAGACGGAGAGGCAGGCACCGTTTTTGTAGAGGAAACACCGTTCTATGCGACCAGCGGCGGACAGGAGGCGGATACCGGCCTCATCCGGACCGGGGAAGGGGAATTCCAGGTGGAAGATACGATCAAGCTCTTAGGGGGCAAGATCGGCCATGTGGGACGTGTCGTAAAGGGCATGATCAAGGCCGGTGACCAGGCGGTGCTGGAAGTGAATGCGGAAAAACGCGCGCTGTCCGCAAGGAACCACAGCGCCACCCATCTGCTCCAGAAGGCCCTCCGAACGGTTCTGGGAACTCATGTGGAGCAGGCAGGATCCAGCGTCAACGAAGAACGGCTGCGGTTTGACTTTACCCATTTTTCGGCATTGACTGCGGAGGAACTGGAACAGGTGGAAAATCTGGTCAATGAGAGCATTGCAAAGGCATTGACCGTGGATATCAGAAATATGCCGATTGAAGAGGCAAGGAAGACCGGGGCGCAGGCCCTCTTCGGGGAGAAATACGGGGATATTGTGCGTGTCGTGAATATGGGAGATTACTCCATTGAATTCTGCGGCGGCACTCATGTAGGAAATACCTCGGAGATCATGGCGATGAAGATTATCAGCGAGACCGGCGTGGCGGCCGGTGTGCGGCGTATCGAGGCGCTGACCTCCAAAGGGCTTCTGAAATACTACGGCAGTCTGGAAGAGAAGATGCGGGAGGCGGCGAAGCTTTTAAAGGCGACACCGGAGAATCTTGGGGACAAGATTGCGCATTTGCTCTCGGAGAATAAGGCGCTCCACGGGGAAGTGGAAAGCTTAAAGAGCAAGATGGCACAGGATGCCGCAGGGGATATCCTGGACCAGGTAAGGGAAGTGTCCGGAGTGAAACTCCTCGCGGCTCAGCTGGACGGAGTGGATATGAACGGACTGCGCGACTTGGGGGACCAGCTCAAGGAGAAGCTGGGAGAGGGCGTGGTCGTTCTGGCATCCGCAAACGGCGGCAAGGTCAGCCTGATGGTCACAGTGACAGAAGGGACTATGAAGAAGGGGGCACATGCGGGCAACCTGATCAAGGCAATCGCAGGCTGCGTCGGCGGAGGCGGAGGCGGCCGTCCGAATATGGCGCAGGCCGGAGGAAAAGATCCGGCAGGCATCCCGGACGCGCTGGCAAAGGCGGCAGAGGTCCTGGAAGGACAGATCGGCTGAGAGATAGAAAAAACAGGAGAACAGCAGACGACAGATGGGTCTGCTGTTCTATAGGAATAGTCGAAGAAATATCCTATAGAACAAAGAAAACAGGATGCTGGTATTCCAGCATCCTGTCGTTTTGCGCATATTAATTATACTTCCGTTTTCTGGCCGCCTCAGACTTTTTCTTACGTCTTACGCTCGGCTTCTCATAATGCTCTCTTTTACGGATTTCCTGCTGAATGCCCGCTTTCGCACAGTTTCTTTTGAATCTGCGTAAAGCACTATCCAACGTCTCGTTTTCTTTCACGATTACATTTGACATAGACTCACACCTAACCTCCCCTCCAGCCTTGTATTGTGCATCATACGACTGTTCGGGTATATTTAGCACTACAGAAGATTATAACATATTTTTTCGTTCAGTCAACTGTTTCTTCACAAAAATTTTATGAAAGTCGTTGCATAAGCCTGTTTCACGACATTTTTTTGTGGTACCGTTGGATTTTTTGTTGACAATCGCCGGTATAGCTTATAAAATAGACAGGTAGGCAAAATGTCATATTATTCGCCGGGCGGCTTTGTCTGTCCGGCTATTTATGTTGAGGAGGTAATGTTGAGTATGTCATATGTTGATGAAGTCATTGAATCAGTTGTGAAGAAAAATCCGTCAGAGCCGGAGTTTCATCAGGCTGTGAAGGAGGTTCTGGAATCTCTTCGTACCGTTGTGGAGGCGAACGAGGAGAAGTTCAGAAAAGACGCTCTTCTGGAAAGACTTGTAGAGCCGGAGAGACAGTTTAAGTTCCGCGTACCGTGGGTAGATGACAATGGACAGGTCCATGTCAATACAGGTTACCGTGTACAGTTTAACAGTGCGATCGGACCTTACAAGGGGGGACTTCGTCTTCATCCATCCGTGAACCTGGGAATCATCAAATTTTTGGGATTCGAGCAGATTTTCAAGAATTCCCTGACAGGACTTCCCATCGGAGGCGGAAAAGGAGGCTCTGATTTTGACCCCAAGGGAAAATCAGACAGAGAAGTGATGGCTTTCTGCCAGAGCTTTATGACAGAACTCTGCAAATATATCGGGGCGGATACGGATGTACCTGCCGGGGATATCGGAACAGGCGCGAGAGAGATCGGATACATGTTCGGACAGTACAAGCGGATCCGCGGACTGTTTGAAGGCGTCTTGACAGGAAAGGGCCTGACCTACGGCGGTTCTCTGGCGCGTACGGAAGCGACCGGATACGGGCTGCTCTATCTGACCCAGGAGATGCTCAAGCTCAACGGCATCGACATTGCCGGCAAGACCGCGGCTGTTTCCGGTTCCGGAAACGTAGCCATCTACGCAATCGAAAAGGCACAGCAGCTGGGCGCAAAGGTGGTAACAGCCAGCGATTCCAACGGCTGGGTTTATGATCCAGATGGGATCGACGTTGCGGCGCTGAAGGAGATCAAGGAAGTGAAGCGCGAAAGACTGACCTCCTACAAGAGCTATCGCCCGAATTCCGAATATCACGAGGGAAGAGGCGTATGGACCGTTAAGGTTGACATTGCCCTGCCCTGCGCGACCCAAAATGAGCTGCACTTAGAGGACGCTAAGGCGCTGGCGGCAAACGGATGTATTGCTGTTGCGGAAGGCGCGAATATGCCGACCACCATGGAAGCAACCGAGTATCTGCAGCAGAACGGGATCCTGTTCGCTCCCGGAAAGGCAGCCAATGCAGGCGGTGTGGCAACCTCCGCTCTGGAGATGTCCCAGAACAGCGAGCGTCTGAGCTGGTCCTTTGAAGAGGTGGACGCGAAGCTGAAAGACATTATGATCAATATCTGCCATAACATGGCTGACGCGGCTGAGAAGTACGGATGCAAGGGCAACTATGTGGCAGGCGCGAATATTGCCGGATTTGAGAAGGTTGTAGAGGCAATGACTGCACAGGGGATCGTGTGATCCGGATGAAGTGTGTTGAGCTTTTCCGCGAAAGCGTGCATCCGATACGAATCTGATGGATCATTACCGAGTCAGACCTGCTCATTCGATAGGGCGGGCCTGACTCTCTTTCATAGTCAGGCCATGCTAAAATCCATTCTCTGATCGGCTGAATGCTTTTCAGAAAAGTGCAGGGCATTGTGGATCACAGGCTATGACATCAGGGTCAAACGGCCATGTTTGATATTGAATGCTTGCGGAAACGCTGCCTGCAGCAGGATTTCCGTTTGAAATGACCTTTTGCCCCTGATATCATATTATAAATTTTGATGATATTGTAAAAGATAAAGGGTAACTCTGTAATAAGGAGGATTTCATATGAGTGAATATTATCAATTACCGGGCAGGGAGGTTCTGAAAAAGCTGAATGGTTCCGAGGAGCCGCTGACGTCCCAGCAGGTCCGGGAGCATCAGGAGAAGTACGGGCGAAATGAACTGGCGGAAGGGAAAAAAGAGACGATCCTGCACATTTTCCTGGGGCAGTACAAGGACTTTCTGGTCATGATCCTGATCGCCGCGGCAATTGTGTCCGGTCTGTTGCGGGATGTGGAGAGCGCGGTTGTGATCCTGGTCGTGATTACCATCAACGCGGTTCTGGGAACCCTGCAGACCGTGAAGGCGGAGCAGTCGCTGGATAGTTTGAAAAAGCTGTCTGCGCCGGAGGCAAAGGTCATGCGGGACGGCAATCTCGTCCAAATCCCATCTGCGGAGGTGACGGTCGGGGACATTGTATATCTGGACGCGGGGGACTATATCCCTGCGGACGGCCGGATCCTGGAGTGTGCCAGCTTAAAGACCGATGAAAGCGCCCTCACCGGGGAAAGCCTTGGAGTTGAGAAAAGCACCGAGCCGGTGAAGGGGGAGGTTTCTCTTGGAGACCGCACGAATATGGTCTATTCCGGCTGCTTTGCGACCTATGGAAGAGCCTCCTTTGCGGTGACTGCCGTCGGGATGGAGACAGAGGTGGGCAAGATCGCGGGACTTTTAAACCAGACCTCTCAGAAGCAGACACCTCTGCAGATCAGCCTGGATCAGTTCGGGAAGAAGCTGTCCATCCTCATCCTGATCTTCTGCGGTATTTTGTTCGGAATCCAGGTGATGCGGGGTGGAGACGCGGGAGACGCGTTTTTGTTTGCGGTAGCCCTCGCGGTAGCGGCGATCCCGGAAGCATTGAGCTCTATTGTGACCATCGTGCTTTCTTTCGGGACGCAGAAGATGGCTAAAGAGCATGCCATCATCCGGAAGTTGCAGGCAGTAGAAGGGCTGGGCAGTGTGTCTGTCATCTGTTCCGATAAGACGGGAACTCTGACCCAGAACCGGATGACAGTGGAAGATTATTATGTAAACGGGATCCGGATCCCTGCGGAAGGGATTGATCTGGAAAATCCTCAGGAAAGCATGCTGCTTCTGAGCAGCATCCTCTGCAACGACGCCTCCAACGCGGAAGGGGCGGAGATCGGGGATCCTACAGAGATTGCGCTGATCAACCTGGGAGATCGGTTCGGACTCTATGCATCCGGCGTCCGGGAAAAATATCCCCGGTTCGGGGAGAATCCTTTTGACAGCGACCGGAAGCTGATGTCCACCCAGCATGTGATGGAGGACCGGCCCACCATGCTTGTCAAAGGCGCGGTCGATGTGCTGCTTGAACGGATGACCCATATCCAGACGGATGAGGGGGTGCATCCATTGACGGAAACGGACAGGGAAAAGATCCGAAACCAGAATCAGGAATTTTCCAAAGAAGGGCTTCGGGTGCTGGGATTTGCCTATAAAGAGATTCTGGTCGGCCATGAGATTACACTGGAGGATGAATATCATCTGACCTTTATCGGGATGATCGCCATGATGGATCCGCCCCGGGAGGAATCAGCAGAGGCTGTGAAGCAATGTAAGCAGGCCGGGATCCGGCCGATCATGATCACCGGGGACCATAAGGTGACGGCAGCGGCCATTGCAAAACGGATTGGTATCTTAAAGGATGATTCTGAGGCCTGTGAGGGTTCGGAGATGGATTCCATGTCGGATCAGGAGCTGAGGGATTTTGTGGAAGATATCTCGGTCTATGCCCGGGTGACGCCGGAGCATAAGATCCGGATCGTAAAGGCATGGCAGGACAAGGGCTATATTGTGTCCATGACCGGGGACGGCGTGAATGACGCTCCGGCGCTGAAACAGGCGGATATCGGAGTGGCAATGGGGATCACCGGGAGCGAGGTGTCCAAGGATGCGGCCTCTATGGTGCTGACGGATGACAATTTCGCGACCATAGTCAAGGCAGTGGAAAACGGGCGGAATGTATACCGGAATATCAAAAATTCCATCCAGTTTTTACTATCTGGAAATTTCGGAGCGATCCTTGCGGTGCTGTATGCGTCTGTCGCGGCGCTTCCGGTTCCCTTTGCGCCGGTGCATCTGCTGTTCATCAATCTGCTGACAGACAGCCTTCCGGCAATCGCGCTGGGACTGGAGCCTCATACGAAGGACGTGATGGACGAGAAGCCGCGGCCGGTCGGGGAATCCATCCTGACGAAAGCATTTTTGCAGAAGATCGGCATTGAGGGCTTATCTATCGCGGTAACTACCATGGCCGCATTTTATATCGGAAACCATTTTGGCAATGCGGTGCTGGCAAGCACCATGGCATTCGGGACACTGTGTACGGCACGTCTGGTCCATGGGTTCAACTGTAAGGCTGACATGCCGGTGGTGCTTTCGAAGAAATTGTGGAATAATAAGTATCTTCTGGGGGCATTTGCTCTGGGGCTGTGTCTGATCACGGCAGTTTTGATGATCCCGGCGTGCAGCGGAGTATTTCAGGTGCAGACTCTGACAGGGACACGGCTTCTGATCGTGTATGGACTGGCGGCGCTGAATCTGCCGATCATACAGATCATCAAGATGGTCCGCGTCAAAATGAAGAAGTGATTCGTGCGGCCGCAGGGAACTGTAGGAAAATAACTTGTGCAGATCTTACTGGATATTTCCGTACAGTTCCCAGGTACGGAAACAATATAAAAAAGGACTGTCGGAAATCGTGTATTTCTACAATATATTTCGAATGATATATATTAAAAATACGTCATTTCCAGACAGTCTTTTTTGTTCACTTTACTGTGTCAGGTGTACCGTTTGATGGTCTCCTTGAGTACATATTTTTTATCGCTGTACCGGTCAAAGATATAGCTGTTTGCCTTGTGCTCCAGTTCATCCGGCAGCGGCTCCAGCCGGACCTCTGCCCCATATTTTCGGATCAGTGCCTTTTCCAGCAGATAATCGCATACGTGAGGATTCTTCGGCAGGAGCGGACCATGGAGGTAGGTGGCGATCACATTTTTGTAAACGACCCCTTCGCAGCCGGATTTTCCGGTATTTCCCAGACCGAAAAATACCTTTCCGAAGGGGGTGTGGTTTCCAATATAGGTGCGTCCCCCGTGGTTTTCAAAGCCCACTACAGGCCGGTCGAATAAGGGGCTGTTCAGGATGATATTGCGGATCATCCGTTCCGGTTCCCATTCCGTATAAATGTCCAGAACCTCCAGACCTTCGATGGTCTTTTTTTCTGTTTTGTAGTACCGTCCCAGGAGCTGGTAGCCGCCGCAGACAGCCAGTACCACGCCGTTGTTTTCTACATAGTCCTGGAAATCAGTTTTGATGCTCTGCAGATACTGGCATACCAGCTCCTGCTCCCGATCCGACCCACCGCCCAGGAGCACGATGTCCAGCTTGTGAAAATCAATGCTGTCGCCGGAGAGGAACGGGATCACCTCTGCTTCCATGCCGCGCCATTCCAGACGCTTGCGGAAGCACTGGATATTGCCCCGGTCTCCGTAAAGGTTCAGCAGGTCGGGATATAAATGCCCAATGGTCAGCTTTTTCATGATTCTCCAGCCTCCTTCCGGTTGTCGTCCATTCCGGTCAGCAGATGATTGGTTCGGTAGAGACCGGAATAATTTACGATCAAATACAGATTTTTCGTGCCAGCCGTTGTCAGTGTTTCAATCGTACCTTTCAGATCCGTAGTGGAACCGCAGTCGATATCCTCGTATTTGAGCCGCAGTCCCATATCATGCCGGCGTGTGCCGTTGGTGGTGATGGTGGCTGCGTTGGCATCTGCCAGGTACTGGAAATCTACATCCCACAGCCAGGAAATGTCTTCGCCGTCCTGGTAGGTGTCGTTGATCTGGATGATCACGTCCTTGGGAGCCGGATCCTTTAACACTAGGGAGATCTTCTGCTGGAAGCCGATGGGGTTTTTCGCCAGATGGAGCTGGACCCGGGCGCCGTGGATGGTAAAGATGCTCTCCCGGTTATTGCCGTAATCAAAGGCTTCGATCATTTCCTGAAAATGTCCTGTGGGCGCGTCAAGCGCCATCAGAGCGGCATAGGCGGACAGGGTATTGTAGATGTTGTAGGGCGTCCTAGCGGTAGAATTGATTCGCGTCCCGTCCATATCAAAGGAATAAACCTCATCGTGAAAGTCCACATTGGCCGCCGTATAATCCGGATCGGGACGTGAGAGCCCGCAGGCAGGGCAGTGGTAGATGCCAAGCTGCCCATAGTGGAAAAATTCGTAATCCAGCTTCTTTCCGCAGGAGCGGCAGAAAATACTTTCCCGGATCTCTGAGCGGGAGATCTCGTCAAAGATCTGCTCATTGATGCCGTAGGTGACATAAGAGTTCTTGCTTTCCGCAGCCAGAGTGTAGGAGAGCACGTCATCGCAGTTGATGATGAGGGTACTGTCCGGAACGCTGGTGACGGCGGTTTTTAATTTTTGAAAGGTAATGTCTACCTCACCGAAGCGGTCCAGCTGATCACGGGAAATGTTGGTCAGCAAGGCGCAGTCCGGCTTTAACTGGGGTAGAACACGTACGGACGCGATCTCATCGCACTCAATGCAGGCGTAATCCGCGTCCAGCACACCATGCCTGTCCGTAGCCAGGACGAATGCGGATATGATGCCGTTGAGCATGTTGGCTCCGGTGCGGTTGATGATGACCTTCTTGCCCTCTGCTTTCAGGGCGTGATACAAGATACTGTTGGTGGTGGTCTTCCCGTTGGTCCCCATGGTGACAATGGTCTTTTCGCGGACCATGCCGGACATGGCGGAGAGGATCTTGGGATCAATCAGGCGCGCAACGTAACCGGGAAGGGTGACGCCGCTTCCCCGGTTCAGCTTTTTGATCAGGGCACTGGTGGCCTTGGCGCAGGTAATGGCCAGTTTGCTTCGTAAATTCATGGTTATTCTATCCTCTTTGTAGATTATTGGTAACTCTGTATATTATACGGGAAGATGCAGGAGAAAACAAGGGATAAATTGTTACAGGCCGCAGCTTCGTCAGATGTGGTTACTGGTCACACCTTGACCAGGCGTACCCAGTAACTCAGGTCGTCATATAAAATTGCCTGCGGCAATGGACGTCCTGAATACCAGCTTTTATGTGCATCCTTCCGACCAATCAGCGTGGTGATTGGTCGGGGTGTGACATGTAATCAGATGTGCCATATGACGACAAATTCGCGGCGGATCTTAAATAAAATGGGTTCCTGAGTCAGATCTGCCGCTTCCAGTGCCGGATATGCTCAAAGCGCTCTTTCACGGCTTTTTCCTCACCTTCTTCCGTGGGATGATAATAGGTTCGGTGCTGCAGGGATTCCGGCATGCATTCCATGTGCGTCAGCTTTTCTTCCGTATCGTGGGCGTACTCATAGCCTTTTCCATAGTCCAGCTCCTTCATCAGCCTTGTGGGGGCATTGCGCAGCTGGAGGGGGACCGGCTCGGCACGAAGCGTTCCTACATCCTGCTTGCAGGACTCACAGGCCCGATAAAGGGCATTGGACTTTGGAGCCAGTGAGAGGTAGGTGACGGCATGGGTCAAATGTACGTCGCATTCCGGCATGCCCAGGAAATGGCAGGCCTGGTAAACGGATACGGCAACCTGCAGGGCATGGCTGTCCGCCATTCCAATGTCCTCGCTTGCAAAACGGATCAGCCGTCTTGCGATGTAGAGGGGATTCTCGCCTCCCTCGAGCATCCGGCACATCCAGTATATGGCGGCATCCGGGTCGCTGTTGCGCATGGATTTGTGGAGGGCGGAGATCAGGTTGTAATGTTCTTCACCGTTCTTATCATACAGAAGGGATTTCCGGCTGATGCACTGGGAAAGACCCTCCGCCGTGACCGTCATCCCCTTAGCATCGACCTCCCCGTTGAGGACCGCCATTTCCAGGGTGTTGAGGGCTGTCCTGGCATCTCCGTTGGCAAATCCGGCGATGGCCCGCAGCTGTTCTGGAGTGATCCGGATGGTCTGGGAGCCGAAGCCGGCAGGATTTTCCAGGGCATTTTCCAGGAGCCGGACCAGGTCGGCTTCCTCCAATGCCTTTAAGACAAATACCCGGCAGCGGGAGAGCAGGGCGGCGTTGACCTCAAAGGAGGGATTTTCGGTGGTGGCCCCGATCAGGGTGATACTTCCCCGTTCTACAAAGGGCAGGAAAGCATCCTGCTGGGCCTTGTTGAACCGATGGATTTCGTCCACAAACAGGACCGTGCGAATCCCCATGCGGCGGCTTTGCTCCGCCTGGTTCATGACCTCCTTGATCTCCTTGATTCCGCTGGTAACGGCGCTGAAATTGATAAAATCAGCCTGGGTCCGTCCGGCGATGATGCTGGCGAGGGTGGTCTTGCCAACGCCGGGAGGTCCCCAGAAGATCATGGAGGAGATCTGGTCCTTTTCAATCAGCTGCCGCAGCATCCTGCCAGGTCCCAGGAGATGCTCCTGCCCGACAAAATATTCCAGAGATACGGGCCTTAAGCGGCTGGCAAGAGGTGCGCTGTCTGTTCGGTTATCAAATAATGTCATCTGTTCCATAGCGTTTTTTTGTCTCCTTCTATTGTACGGATTGCGCATCGGAAAAGGCAGTATAATCGCTTCGCGCTTATTTTAGTTTATCACAGGAATATGCCAGATTCTATTGATATTTTTTCGAATTTTATGTAGAATGATATTATTCTCCTTGTCTTGCGGGGATGGGGAAAAATAAAGTAAAATTAGCAGGTTTTAAGTGGAGGAGAGATAGTGATGAAAAAATCTATGAACCAGTCTACGTTGATGATGATTTTAAACGGGGGTTCTATTTTTGCTCTTGCTGTCGTGATCATTCTTCTGTTTGTTTACGGGAGTGTGAGCGGTCAGCTTGACGATGCAAATGAAGACCGGTTTAATCTTACATACAACGCGAACCGTTTTATGAACGGTTCCTCATATCTGACCAACGAGGTGCGTGCATTCGCGTCAACCGGGGAGCAGGAGCATTATGATAACTACTGGAATGAGATTAATAATCTGAAGAACCGGGATCAGGGAGTCGCGGCCATGCAGGAGATCGGGATTACGGATCAGGAGCAGGCCATGATTGACGAGATGTCTTCCTTGTCCAATGAACTGGTTCCGCTGGAGGAAGAGGCTATGAATCAGGTTCAGGAAGGGGAGCTGGAGAAGGCTCTGGATTATGTATATGGAACAGAGTACAGCACGGCCATCGCAAAGATCAATTCCTTGAAAGAGCAGTTTTTATCGGCGTTGGATGAGCGGACCGGGAGTAAGGTCAAGGCTCTTGGAAGAAGGTCGGATTTTATCCGCCTGGCAATGATCTTGGCACTTGTTATGGTAGGGGCGTTCCAGATTACCAATCAGACCATGACCCGGAAACGGATCTTAAAGCCTGTCATTGCGGTCCGGGATCAGATGCGGGAGATCTCATGCGGAAATCTTTCCGCGGAGTTTGCGCTGGAGCCGGATACCTCCGAGATCGGTATGCTGGTACAGTCTATCCATGAGACGAAGCAGGAATTAAAAAAGTATATCAATGATATTGATATGAAGCTGGCGCAGATGGCTCAGGGAAATATGGACCTGGTGATCGGTGATGATTACCGCGGGGAATTTCAGCCCATTCAGAAGGCCATGCGCCAGATTCTGGAGGCGCTCAATTCCGCGCTTTCTCAGATCAACCAGTCGGCGGAACGGGTTACGGCGGAATCCGAGCAGGTGGCGGACGGGGCGCAGATCCTGTCCAGAGGCGCCATGGACCAGGCTTCTGCTGTGGAGGAATTGACGGCAAATATCCAGGAACTGTCGGAAGAGGTGGACAATTCCTCTGCAGACGCGGATCATGCAAGGAAGAGCTCCATGGACGCGGCAAGGCAGCTGGAGCTCTGTAACACAAAGATGGAAGAGCTGACTAGGGCTATGGAGGATATTTCGAAATCTTCTTCGGAGATCGGCGGTATTATCAAGACGATTGAGGACATTTCCTTCCAGACCAACATCCTGGCATTGAATGCCGCGGTAGAAGCGGCACGGGCCGGTGAGACAGGAAAAGGCTTTGCCGTAGTGGCGGATGAAGTGCAGAGCCTGGCAAACAAAAGCTCGGAGGCGGCTCAGAATATCACCTCTCTGATCGAGGACTCCATCAAGCTGGTGAAGGAGGGAACCGCTTTGTCGGCGGATACGACAGAGGCGCTTTCGGCAGGCGTTCTGGGGGCGCGCAGATCTACGGAGCTGGTGGAGCGGATCGCGGAATCCGCAGAGCAGCAGGTGGAGGCGCTGCGGCAGCTGACCCAGGGGATGGAGCAGATCTCAAATGTGGTGCAGACCAATGCCGCAACAGCGGAAAAGTCCGCATCCTCCGCGTCAGAGCTGTTAGAGCAGGCGCATGACCTGAAAGGATCGGTGCAGAAGTTCCGGCTGCGTCAGTATTAGATTACTGTTCACACCCTCGCCGGGTGCTCACAGCAACGAATCCGGCAATAGGCCGGATTCCAGCGTCGGTACTGTACTGCCTGTAACCGTGCGGCATAGTGCTCGCGGTCCAGGAAAGAACAGTAACTATTAGTGTTACATGTCACACACTGACCAATCACTACGCTGATTGGTCGGGAGGATGCACATAAAAGCTGGGATTCAGGCCGTCCATTGCCGCAGGCAATTTAAAATGACGGCCTGAGTTACAGGGCACGCCTGGTCAAGGTGTGACCTGTAACCTATTAGTCAATAGAACGGATAAAAAACCGGAATTTGTCTTGATTTTTCTTTCCTGGTGGCGTAATATGATTGTTGCGTATGAACCCGTCGGCCGTATATGCGCGGATGGGCGGGACATATCTGTGGGAGTATAGAACAGACAGGCAATGATGATATAAGGGAGGACTCCAATGTCAAGTCGTACATATTACAATGTTCTTGGAGTTTCCAGGGAGGCAACCCCGGAAGAAATTACGAATGCAAAAAATGCGTTGGCGAAGATCTACCATCCAGATGCCAATATGCACAATGATATCGATACAACGAAGGAGATGCAGGAGATCCTGGAGGCCTACCGGGTTCTTTCAGATCCGGAAAAGCGGAAAGTTTATGACCGCAAACTGGGCGGAGGCAAGGCGCGGGTATTCCGTACCTTTACCGTAGGGGAATCCAAAGAGACAGACGAGCAGTTTTCCTTTGTCAGCTGCTGGAATGCGGCCATGAAGCTCCAGGAAACGGTCAGGAGAAGCTCCTGGCTCTTAGAGCGGGAATCCAAACGGAAGAATATTTCCGCAAGGATCCTGGAAAAGCTGGGAAAGAACAGCCGCCTGGAGAAGGAGCTGCGCACCCAGATGGACGAGCTCTGCCAGGAGGCGCTGGAATATACAGCGGTGTTAAAAAACGCGGAGATTCCTGTGGATTACTGGAACGCGGAAGCCATGAACTGGGTGCTGGTTCACTGGGGGCACAACAAAAATGCGAATTACCTTACATTGTTTGCGCAGTATGACGCACATGTCAACAGGGATAAGTCAGGAACAGAGCGCCTGCGCTTAAAGTCTCAGAACAGGCAGTTCCATCATAACCTGAAAAGACTGCTGAGCTATGCGTTATAAGCGCAACCAGCAGTCTTCCAGGAGTGCTTCGCAGCCTTCTTTGATATCGCTGTAGGTGACATCAAAATTGCCGGTATACCAGGGGTCGGCAATATCCCGGGGATGGTCGGTAAAATCCAGCAGCCTGCACACTTTATGCTCCGGGTCATCTCTTAAGATCCGCAGCATGTTCCGGATGTTCATGTGCTCCATGCCGATCAGATAGTCGTATTTCTCGTAGTCATCCCTTCGAAGCTGAACTGCATATTTTCCATCTGTGGAGATGCCGAATTCTTTTAGCTTCCGCCGGGTGCCGTGATGTACCGGATTCCCGATCTCCTCCGTACTGGTGGCTGCGGACGCAATATAAAAGTCCTTTTCGGCACCGGCTTTTTTTACCATATCCTTCATTACAAATTCTGCCATTGGGGAACGGCAGATGTTGCCGTGGCAGACAAATAGTATTTTGATCATCTTTTTCATATCCTTTCTTTTTTTGATGTATGCTCATAAATGGCGGCTTTTCTTCAGATATCTTGAACTTTTTCTGCATTATAGACTTTTACAGGTATCACAGAGACTCCCCGTCTTTTTTATTTTTTCTTTACTGCCCGCATCTTCCAGCGCTTCTGTCAGACCAGTCATAATGCTGTTGTATATAAAAGCCATACGATATCTATTCGGTGTTCTATCTGTTAAGTTCCATAGAAACAATGCCACTTCATGGGAATAAAACCTTCTTTTAAATCGATTTTGCAAATTGAATATCTCATCCTCCCAGACCTCCGGCAAAATATAAACACCTATGGCAGATTTCTCAATCACGCCTTTCTCCACAAGATATTTGATATTCCCACGAGAGAAACCTGCCGCAACTCCACATCATAATTTGAAATATTTAGATTTCTATAAAATTTCCAAATTAATTCCTTTTTGCTATCTTTGTCTTATCAAGACTCTGATGTGCTGTTGGCGTGCGGCAATATGGAATTTTTATGCGGTTACAATTCTACAAACTGGAACTTGATTCTCTCTTTTTGTATACAATGATTTCAGGCTCTGCGCAATTGCAACCATATTCACATACAAGTAAATAGTCGTTATCTGCAGCAAGTCCATAGCACCTATCACTGTTTGATTTTTCGACTTGATAACCGAGATATATTTTTGTATCATCAAGCAATTTTATCTTTTTTCCGTTTGAAAGAGTATATTCCAAATTAACATATGCGCCGTTCAACTGAGAGAGGGTTGTTATCGTGGGCATATCCGAAATTCCAAGAGCATTGAACTCTTCGATTAAGCGCTTTTTGTTTGCAATAAAGCAGCTTTCGCCGCCTGATTTATAACACTCGGCAGCAATACAATCACCGCCAAAAGGGCGTCCGTTTGTTTCTGTACATCCTTTACAGTTGTCTCTAAAGCCGCATCCGCTGCAGTCAATTCCACAAATTGTTTTCATTTTGCATTACCTCCATACAAATTCACATATTGTTGCTGCTTTCTGCTCCCTTTTTTCTTCATATTTTTCAATTTCATGATGTATAAATCGGTGGTATTTCATGATGTTTTGACCGATTGCATACAGCATAAACTCTTTATATACGTTTTCCGCTGAACGGTAGTTGAACCTTCGGAAGTCCTCGTTTTCTTTTATGTCCCCAAAGTGTCCTTCCGTCTGGATGGAGCGTGTCTGGCGTTTCGGGATATCCGTCTCACTCTGGATGTTCGCATTGGATTCTTCTTTCAGTTTTTCCCATCGTTCGCTGAACTTCATGACCTTGCTTCGATCCGGTTCCTTTTCGGCATTGTATTTATAAAGACACTTCGCTTTGCGCTCACAGCCGCCGCAGCCCGCGCATTCATATACCTCAAGTGTCTGGGCATATCCAGCCTGTTCTCTGCTTTCTGTCCGGATATGGCTCAGCTCCCTTCCGCCATATTCTACCTCTACAAATATTCCAACTGTACGGTTGGATGCTCTAAAGAGCCTCCAACCTACTCATCCATTCGCAAAAACCGTGCTTACGCACTCTAACGTCTGCTAACGTAGCCGCTTTTTTGTTCATTTATGAGTAGATTGCTAATCCAAAATCTCAGTTTTATTGCAATAAATTGCATAAAATTGAGACTTCGGATTGCAACCGTACAGTTGGCAAATATTTTAGAAATGGGACGTTTGAAGGGCTGCCTGTGTAATAAAACGTGTGATCTGTTCCTGGCTGGTTTCCGTCAATTCCAGAAACTGGCATCCATATTCAAATTGTGACGTATCTGTCTGCATCACACGCAGCACTTCACAATACACCACGAAGGATTTCTTTTCTCCGAACAGCCTTGCCTTCAGAAAGAATTTATCCCCTTTGTAATACCGATGCGCCAGGCTGATCCCGGCCCCGCCGATGCTGATATTTAAAAGTTTACATGCCCGTTCTTCGGCATCCGCCTTATTGGAGCTCATGACAGCGGCATCCATATCCATATCCAGGCGGGGGTCTGAACGTTCATTCTCGATTGCGGTAATGTTCAGATCCTCAATCTGCCATATATGCTTCTGACTGGTGGGACTCATATATCCTTCCATAAAAATCGCTTTTCTGGTATTGTCATTATAACCGCGGATCCTGACGGGAACGGGAGCTGTTTTCGGAAGGGCTTCCGGATCCATATCCTGAGAAATTTCCATTTCAGAGTACTGGAACAGCTCTGCCATATGGCTTCGGGGATCCTGCAGTCTGGCTATAAAAAGCAGATTTCCCTCAGAACCCTCCACCAATACACGCATACCGGAATAGAGTTCAAGCTCTCTTGTATCGCTCAGTTTTTTATTTCCAGGTGTATCCTTTTCCGATTTTTTTCCGAATCTTTCAAATAGTCTCAAATCAGACAACCTCCTCTTTTGTATTCCCTCACTGTTTTGCATAAATTCTATTGTATCACAAGCCGGAGGGCATTTCTACATCTTTGTGAAGGCATTTTTTATAAACATTGATATATAGTTACAGGTCACACCTTGACCAGGCGTGCCCTGTAACTCAGGCCGTCATTTTAAATTGCCTACGGCAATGGACGGCCTGAATACCAGCTCTTATGTGCATCCTCCCGACCAATCAGCGTGGTGATTGGTCGGGGTGTGACATGTAACGATATATAACATGGCGGCAAGAGCAATAGAAAATATGGAAGTTTGTTGTCAGTAAAATCCGGGTAAACTGTGTTGCGTGATCAAAAGCTGCCGCATCGGTTAAAAATACGCTGACAATTACAGAAACAAACAGGAAAATGTTCTAAAAAGCGTTTCTGTACACTATATTGTGAATAGACGATATAACGGAGGGAGCTTTTTATGAAAGCATTTCTGGCAGTACTGTTGAGTTTGCTGACGGTGACAGGAGACGTATCATTTACAGGATACCTGATATCAGGACAAAACAGCGGCAATACAGACGTGTATGCGCAGGATGTACATATTCTTCATGAAGAGACAGTAGAGAGGGATGCAAAGCAGGACACGGCGTCAGACAGCGAGGAGCAGAAAGCAGACGCAGATGCGGGGACGGAAACCAATGCGGAGGCGGATACGGCGGAACATACAGGAGGGCCGCAGATCAGCGCCCCGTCGGCAATCTTGATGGAGGCGTCCACGGGAAGCGTGATCTATGAAAAGGATGCGGATACCGCACGGCCTCCTGCAAGCGTGACAAAGGTTATGACTATGCTCCTGATTTTTGACGCATTGGAAAGCGGGAAGATCAAGCTGGAGGATGAGGTGACGGTTTCGGAATACGCGGCTTCCATGGGGGGCTCCCAGGTCTATCTGGAGCCGGGAGAGACGCAGACTGTGGATACGATGCTGAAATGTATTTCCGTAGCGAGCGCGAACGACGCCTGTGTGGCCATGTCGGAATACATAGCCGGCAGCGAAGAAGAGTTTGTCCGGCAGATGAATGAACGGGCGAAGGGGCTGGGCATGAAAAATACCCAGTTTGTCAACTGCAACGGCCTGGATACGGACGGACATGTGACCACCGCGCGGGATATAGCCCTGATGTCCCGGGAGCTGATCACAAAATATCCCCAGATCCATGATTACTGTATGATCTGGATGGAAAATATCACCCATACCACCAGGAAGGGCAGCAGCGAATTTGGGCTTACCAACACGAATAAGCTGGTCCGCCAGTATGAGTATACGACCGGCCTGAAAACAGGGTCCACCGGACTGGCAAAATTCTGTGTTTCAGCCACCGCAAAGAAAGGGGATGTGGAGCTGATCGCCGTTATCATGGCGGCGGATGATTCCAAGACCAGATTTAAAGACGCTACCGCGCTTCTGAATCATGGATTTGGGAAATGCCAGATCTACAGGGATGAAGACTTAGAGCCTTTGGGAGAAGTCGCGGTGGCAGGGGGAGCGGAGGATACCGTGTCCTGTGAATACGGAGGGATCTTTACCTGGCTGGATACGGAAGGGGCAGATTTATCGGCCATCACCAAAGAATATAAAATGGAAGAATCCGTGCAGGCGCCTGTGAAAAAAGGAGACCGAGCAGGTTGCGTTTCCTATATCCTTAATGGAAAGGAGATCGGCAGTATTGATATTCTGGTGAGCGAGGATGTGGAAAAAGCAGGATTTCTGGATTATCTGATCAAAATGATGGGGCAGTTCCGGGCATAGGAGATTAAATATATTATAAAAAGCAGAGTGTGCTCTGCAAATAAAAGAGCACACTCTGCTTTTTGAGGCGGAAAACGGGAAAAATAAAAGGGTTCTTTACTTTATGGGGAAAAAATGGTAGGATATAGTAGTTGATTCGCACATTGCTGTTTACGGTCTGATTGTGGACTGCAGGCGGGAGCAGATATGAATTCGGCTTATAATATGGAAAAAACACAACAAAGTATGCGTGTATACAATTTGCGCAGACCATACATAAAATAATAAAAATACGGAGGAAAATGAAGATGGATTACGGAGCTTTGATTGATCATACGATACTGGCCCCCCAGGCAACCAAGGAACAGGTGGAGCAGCTATGTAAAGAAGCGATGAAGTACGGCTTCCATTCGGTCTGTGTAAATTCCAGCTTTGTCTATTATTGTGCCCGGCTTTTGAAGGACAGTGATGTGGCGGTATGCACGGTGATCGGATTTCCGCTGGGCGCCATGTCTACGGCCGGTAAGGCGGCGGAGGCAGAGCAGGCGATCCGGGATGGCGCCGCGGAGCTGGATATGGTGATCCATATCGGAATGATCAAGAGCGGAGATTGGGAATATGTAAAGCAGGACATTTCCTCGGTTGTGGAAACGGCAAAGGGTAGGGCGAAGGTCAAGGTGATCCTGGAGACCTGTCTGCTTACGGACGAAGAGAAGATCAAAGCCTGCCGGATCTGCAGAGAATGCGGAGCTGATTTTGTGAAAACATCCACCGGATTTTCCAAGGGCGGAGCAACGACGGAGGATGTGGCCCTGATGCGTAGGACCGTAGGGCACGATATGGGAGTGAAGGCCTCCGGCGGGATCCGTACTCTGGAGGATGCCAGAGCCATGGTGGAAGCCGGCGCCAACAGATTGGGTACAAGCTCCGGTGCGGCAATCGTGCAGGGACAGGAATAAACAGAATTCAAAGGCAGGAACAATACAGTAAAAGGGCCGATCGTACGATTGGCCTTAAGGAATCAGCTGCTGTTGCTGTGGGCTCCGGTCAGAATACAGCGGTAACGAAAAATGAGGAATCTGTATGAAATGGTGGAAAAAAATAGCCCTTTCAGGCGCCGGATTATTTTTCCTGGTGTTGGGAGAGGGCACGAGGGAATGCCGCGGCTTCCGGATGACACATTACCATCCGGAACGTTCTAATCAGCATCCAAATGGACCCACGAATGAAAACAGGATCGTATTTTTAAGCGATTTGCATAACCGGGTATACGGCAGCCAAAATGACATCTTGCTGGAAAAGATCCGCAAGGCCAGGCCGGGACTGATCCTAATCGGCGGGGATATGCTGATCGGGAAAAAGAATGCTTCGCCGGAGCACGCCTTGGATTTTATCCGTCGGCTTCCGGAGATCGCTCCGGTATATTATGCCCTGGGCAATCATGAGCAGCGGCTGAAAAGCCAGGTGGAAAAGTACGGGGATGTGTTGTATTATTATAGGAAGAAACTGACAGCGGCAGGTATCCATTTTCTGGAAAATGAATCTGCCGATGTTACGCTGTCCGGAAGAAAAATCAGGATTACCGGTCTGGCGCTTCCGCTGGATACTTATACCCATAAGGCAACCCATGGCTTCTGCTCCTGCGGAAGGGGTGGATTTCGCCCGGCATGGGATACCCGAAAGGCATCTGTGACAGGAAGAGATATTAGAAAACTGGCCGGACCAGCAGACAAAAGCCGGTATCAGATCCTGCTGGCCCACAATCCGGCCTATGTCCCGGCTTATAAGGAGTGGGGCGCCAACCTGGTGCTGTGCGGGCATCTGCACGGAGGCGTTCTGCGGATTCCAGGCTGGCGAGGGGTTGTGACCCCCCAGGCAACTTTGTTTCCGAAGTACTCAGGGGAGATGACCGTAGAGGACGGTACGACGGTGGTGGTCAGCAAAGGACTGGGAACCCATACCGTCAATCTGCGCGTGTTCAATCCGGCGGAGGTCGTGGTGCTCCATATATAGACGTCCAACCGCGCGGGTGAAAAGAACTGTTTGCGTTGGAAACGACAAAGGCACAAGTTATGGATAGAGGGGGAGATTTACATGGGGATACCTGTAAAACTGGAAGTATTTGAAGGGCCTTTGGACCTGCTCCTGCATTTGATTGATAAGAACAAAATAGACATCTACGATATACCGATCGTGGAGATCACGAACCAGTATATGGACTACATCCGGCAGATGCAGCGCGCGGACCTGAATGTGATGAGTGAATTTCTTGTCATGGCAGCTACGCTTCTGGATATCAAATGCCGCATGCTCCTTCCGAAGGAAGTCAATGAGGAAGGGGAGGAGGAAGACCCGAGGCAGGAGCTGGTGGAACAGCTCCTTCAATATAAGATGTACAAATATATCGCGTTTGAACTGAAGGACAGGCAGCTTGACGCGGATCTGGTACTGTTCAGGAAATCCACCATTCCGGAAGAGGTCCGGGAGTACGAAGAACCGGTTGACCTGGACGCGCTGCTGGCAGATGTGACGGTTTCCCGGCTCGGCAGGATCTTCCGGGATGTCATGAAACGGCAGAATAACAAGATCGATCCGGTCCGAAGCAAATTCGGCAGGATCGAAAAGGAGGAAGTGCCCCTTCCGTCCAAGATCGCATTTGTGGAGGGCTATGCGAAACATCACCGGAAGTTCAGCTTCCGGCAGCTTCTGGAAGGGCAGAAGAGTACCATGCATCTGGTCGTAACATTTCTTGCGATCCTGGAATTGATGAAGACCGGGGCGATCCGGGCAATCCAGGAAAATACATTTGGAGAGATCCTGATCGAATCCACGTTATAAAAAAGAATTGCCGATGTATCTGCTAAAGAATCAGCGTAAAAATATACTCACGGCAGATTCTAAAGATACAGAACGGATATCAGAAGGCAAAGGCGGGTGGGCTGATGGCGGAAGACAGAAAGGAACAATTGAAGCCGATGGAAATAAGAAAGATGCAGGGGATCATTGAGGCGATTCTGTTTACGATGGGCGATTCCGTGGAATTGAGCAGGATCGCGTCTGCGATTGAGCATGATGAGGAAACGACCCGAAAGCTGATCCACAATATGATGGACCGATATAAAAAGGAAGACCGGGGTATCCAGATCCTGGAGATGGACGACTCCTTTCAGATGTGCACCAAAAAGAATGCCTATGAGTATCTGATCCGCATCGCAAAGCAGCCGAAGCGCTATGTCCTGACGGATGTGATGCTGGAAGCCCTGTCTATCGTGGCCTATAAGCAGCCGGTGACCAGGCTGGAGATCGACAAGATCCGGGGGGTCAAGACGGATCATGCGGTCAATAAGCTGATTGAGTACGGGCTGATCGAAGAGGTGGGTCGGCTGGATGCGCCGGGGCGGCCGATCCAGTTCGGCACCACGCAGGAGTTTTTCCGGAGGTTCGGCCTGCAGTCGCTGGATGAGCTGCCGACTCTGGATGAGGAGCAGATCGCGCACTTTAAGGAAGAGGCGGAGGATGAGGCCCAGCTGCAGCTGGACATCTGAAGAAGCATCGTAACATATACATCTGATTATGTGACAGACAGCAGGCGGGCCGAAGCAACCATCGCAGATCTGAAATACATAAAAATGCCGGGGCCTGTATCATAATGAATGCATGCTGTTTCCATAAGTTCTAAGAAAAGACAGACAGTCATACATATAGGATAAAGCGTGTATCACGGAGTTTTGTGCAGGATGAAAATGAATTTGGAATGTGGAAAACTTGTGGAAAAAGCGGAAAAGAGTGTGGATAACTTCCGAAAAACGGTGAAAAAGTGCGGGATATGTCTGATTTTATGCGCGGCGATGTGGATAACTACAACCGCGGAGGTCCATGCAGAGCCTGAGAAGGAGATCAAAGAACCAGAAGGATTATACGCCCAGTCAGCGGTATTGATGGATGCGGACAGCGGGCGTATTTTGTTTGCGAAAAATGGACAGGAGGAGCGGGCCATGGCCAGTACCACCAAGATCATGACCTGTATCCTTGCGCTGGAAAACGGCAATCTGGATGATACGGTGACTGCCAGCGCCAGGGCGGCGTCGCAGCCGGAGGTCCATCTGGGTGTCCGGGAAGGGGAGCAGTTCCAGCTCAGGCACCTTCTGTATTCCCTGATGCTGGAATCTCATAACGACGCGGCGGTTGTCATTGCGGAGCATATCGGGACCAGTGTGGAGGGCTTCGCGGACATGATGAACGAAAAGGCCAGACAGGCCGGATGCACCCAGACCCATTTTGTCACGCCCAACGGACTGGATGCCTCGGATGAGGAAGGCTCCCATCATACGACGGCAGAGGACCTGGCCCGGATCATGAAATACTGCATTATGGATTCTCCACAGAAAAGCGTGTTTCTGGAGATTACCCGGACAGAAAGCTATGAGTTTACCAACATGGACGGCAGCCGCGGCTTTTCCTGCAATAACCACAATGCATTCCTGAAAATGATGGAAGGGGCTCTTTCCGGAAAGACCGGTTTTACTGGGGAGGCGGGCTACTGCTATATCGGGGCGCTTCAAAGGGATGACCGCACCTTTATCGTCAGTCTTCTGGCATGCGGGTGGCCCAACAATAAAGGCTATAAGTGGGCGGACACCAAAAAGCTGATGACCTACGGAATCGATTTCTTTCATTATCAGGAGGTATGCAGGGATGTGGATACCGGCACGGTGCCTGTCCAGGGCGGCATCCCGGATGGTAACCGTTTCAACGGGACCGCTTCGGTACATACTATTGCCGGACAGGGCGAAGGCAGCGGGACGCAGACGGACGGGGATGAAAGTCCTGAGGGAGTGGGGAAAAAGATCCTGCTTCGGGATGACGATGAGATCTTGGTTCATGTAGAAAAGGAGGAGAGTCTGGACGCGCCTGTCTCAGAAGGCGATCCTGTCGGAAAAATCTTCTATATGCTGGGAGACGAGGTGCTTTTCACCCGGAAGATCATTGCGGACGAAGCGGTGGAGGTTCGCGATTACCGATGGTGTCTGGAAAAGCTTGGGGAGATTTTTTTCATGAGGGTGTGAGAGAAGGCGTTTACTCCGCGCCATTCGCAAAACGCATCTTCGCTGCTTTCCCGCTGCTTTGCGGCTATTTTTGTTCATAAACGAGTGAACTGGGATGATAAAATACATCAATAAAAATGATTAAAAATGTCACTGGATTATATACCCTGGATGTGATAGTATAAGCGAAGATAAAATAAGACAAAATGATTGATAAAATATAAGGAGATGTTACCATGAAGAATTATGAAAAGTACGCACGGACTTATTTTATGCCGCCGGTAGACTGTTATGACTGGGTGAAAAAGGATTATATCAACCACCCGCCGACCTGGTGCAGCGTGGATCTGCGGGACGGCAACCAGGCATTGATTGAGCCCATGAGCCTGGACGAAAAGGTGGAGTTTTTCCAGATGCTTGTGGATGTGGGATTCAAAGAGATCGAAGTCGGATTTCCGGCGGCCTCGGAGACAGAGTACCAGTTTATGCGTACACTGATTGAGCGCGATATGATCCCGGAGGATGTGACAGTCCAGGTGCTGACCCAGGCCAGGGAGCATATCATCAAGCGAACCTTTGAGGCGGTCAAGGGTGCTCCGCATGCAGTGATACATGTATACAATTCTACTTCCGTAGCGCAGCGGGAGCAGGTTTTCCGGAAGGATCAGGAGCAGGTGAAGCAGATCGCCATCGACGGCGCAAAGCTTTTGAAGGAGCTGGCGGAGGAGACGGAAGGAAACTTTACCTTTGAATACAGTCCGGAGAGCTTTTCCGGTACGGAGATGGAGTACGCCATGGAGGTGTGCAACGCGGTACTGGACGTATGGCAGCCCACCCCGGAGAACAAGGCCATCATCAACCTTCCGGCAACCGTGGAAAATGCCCTTCCCCATGTATTTGCGAGCCAGGTGGAATATTTCAACAAGTATATGAAATACCGGGAAAATACGATCATCAGCCTTCACCCCCACAATGACCGGGGAACCGGCGTGGCTACGGCGGAGCTTGGGATCCTGGCAGGGGCAGACCGGATCGAGGGAACTCTTTTTGGAAACGGAGAGCGGACCGGGAACGTGGATATCATCACGATGGCAATGAATATGTTTTCCCACGGAGTAGACCCGGGACTGGATTTCTCCAACATGAGCGAGATCAGCGAGGTCTATGAACGGCTCACAAGAATGCATGTTTCTCCTCGTCAGCCTTATGCGGGAGAACTTGTATTCACTGCATTTTCCGGATCGCACCAGGATGCCATTGCAAAGGGAATGGCATGGAGGGAGGACGGAAACACGGAGCAGTGGTGCGTCCCCTATCTTCCCATCGATCCGAAGGATGTGGGCAGAAGATACGATTCAGACGTGATCCGGATCAACAGCCAGTCCGGAAAGGGCGGCGTAAATTACATATTAAAACAGAACTTCGGCATCAGCCTGCCGCAGAAGATGCGGGAGGAAGTGGGGTATCTGGTGAAGGATGTCTCCGACAAAGCGCATAAGGAGCTGTCCCCGGAATGGATCTACCAGATATTCGAGGACCACTATATCAACGCGAAGAATGTGTTTACCCTGGAGGAGTGCCATTTCAAGCAGGAGGACGGTATTGTGGCTTCCGCGACCATTCTGCACGGCGGGAAACAGCAAGTCATTACCGGAGTGGGAAACGGACGCCTGGATGCGGTCAGCAACGCGATCAAGCATTATTTTGATATCAGCTACGAGCTGTCGGTCTATGAAGAGCATTCCATGACAAAGGGGTCTTCCTCCAAGGCGGTGGCTTATGTGGGGATCATCTGCAACGGGAAAAAATATTGGGGCGTCGGGATCGACCCGGATATCATCAAAGCGTCCATCGCAGCTCTGGAGGTTGCGGTAAATAAGATCGAGGAGATCAAAAGCAGGGAGGAGAGTAAGGATGAGCGGCTCCTGCAGATCACCAATTATATTTACGCAAATTATAAGACCGTGACGCTGGATGACCTTGCGGAAGAATTTTATCTTTCCAAGCCCTATCTTTCCAAGTATATCAAAGAAAAATCCGGGGAGACCTTCGGGGATATTCTGAAAAAGGTGCGGATGAAAAAAGCCCGGGCAATGTTGAAAAGCGGCAATGCGACAGTGGAAAGCATCGCGGAATCCGTAGGCTATCAGAATGTAGAGCATTTTAATCGGATCTTTAAGAAAATGTACGGCCTGACACCGGTGCAGTTCCGGAATCAGAATTAGGAGTTGTAAAAAAAGCACAGAACTGTTTGTGTGTAGACAGTTTTGTGCTTTTTTGCAGCGCAGGCGTTGTATGGTGTGAAAGCAGGAAGTCTTTATTTCCGCGAAGCAACGAGCCAAGCAGCCATGCTCGCATGGATATTTGGCGATTGCCGCGAGGGTCAAATCCCCCGCAGCTTGCTTCGCTAGAATTTTGATGCCCGTCAGCTTGCTACGGGGTATTTGGCTCCTCTAACTCCGCCCACAGCTCGTACAGCTCCTCCAGCCTGGCGTCATTGGCTGTCTTTTCCTCGGCAAGCTCCTGGCACTTGACGGAATTGGAGTAGACATCTTCATGGATCATGAGCTCATTGATCTCCTGATTGCGTGCCTCCAACAGAGAAATCGTTTCCTCCGTCCGCTTCAGTTCATTTTTTCGTTTCCTCTCCCGGGCCTGTGCCTCCTTTTGCTCCAGCCAGTTCTGCTTATTCACGGAAGCCGCGCCGGTTTCTGCTGCCAAAGGCCCCGCTGCCGGGCGTTCTGCCTGAAAATAAGTCCCTTTTGAAGTTCCTTTTACCTCCTGCGGCCCGGCGGTGGACAGGGCGGCGGTCCGTTCTTCCTTCTTTTCCAGATAGTAGTCATAATTTCCGATATAGTTCACAAAGGTCTGGTCGGAGAGCTCCAGGATCCGGCTTGCGGTCTGATTGATGAAATACCGGTCATGGGAGACATAGAGGACGGTTCCGGTATAATCGTTCAGCGCCTGTTCCAGGATTTCCTTGGAGGTGATATCCAGGTGGTTGGTGGGCTCGTCCAGGATCAGGAAATTCGCCTCCGAGAGCATCAGCTTCGCAAGGGAGACCCGTCCCTTCTCCCCGCCGCTTAAGTCCCCCACCAGCTTGAATACATCGTCCCCGGTAAACTGAAAGGCAGCCAGCGTATTGCGGATCTCCGTATTGTTGAGGGATGGATAATCGTCGGAAATCTCATCGAATATATTTTTCCGGTCGTGAAGTACATGATGCTCCTGGTCATAATACCCGATATGTACCTTTGTACCCAGGGAAAAAGAGCCGCTGTCCGCGTCGGCCAGGCCGTTTAAAATTTTCAAAAGTGTGGTCTTGCCGGTTCCGTTGCCGCCGATGACCGCCACATGCTCCCCACGTTTGATCTCAAAGGAAGCGCTGGAAAACAGGGTCTGACCGTCATACTGCTTGGACAGCTCCTCTACGGAGAGAACATCATTTCCGCTGACACAGGAAGGCTCCAGTGAAAAATGGATCTCCTGCACGTCACTTAATGGTTTTTCGACTACGGTCATCTTGTTCAGCATTTTTTCCCGGCTCTCTGCGCGCTTAATGGATTTTTCCCGGTTGAAGGAGCGCAGCTTCTCGATGACAGCCTCCTGGCGGCTGATTTCCCTCTGCTGATTCAGATATTCCTTCATCTGTGCGTCCCGGATCTGCCGTTTCTTGTCCGAGTATGCCTTATAATTGCCGCTGTACATGCGGATGCTGCCGTGTTCGATCTCCACCACCTTTGTCACCACCCTGTTCAGGAAGAAGCGGTCGTGGGAGACGATGAACACGGCGCCCGGATAGTTCAGCAGATAGGTCTCCAGCCAGGAGATGGAGTTTAAGTCCAGGTGGTTGGTGGGCTCGTCCAAAAGCAGGATATCCGGGTTGGTCAGGAGCAGCTTTCCCAGGGATACCCGGGTTTTTTGGCCGCCGGAAAGGGTATCGGCAGGCTTTTCGAACTCCTCCTCCTGAAATCCCAATCCCTTTAAAACCCCGACGATCTCGCTCTCGTAGGCGTATCCGTTTTTCGATTCAAATTCGGACATGAGGCGGTTGTAGGTCTCAAGCCTGGCCTCCAGAGCCTCACCGCTCAGTGATTTCAATTCCTGCTCGATGGAACGGATCTGCTGTTCCAGCAAAATGATGTCGGACTTTGCCGTTTTCAGCTCCTCATAAACGGTATTTCCGCTTTCCAGGTTCTGCTGCTGGGCCAGATATCCGAGCTGTTTTCCCCTGGTGAGGATTACATTGCCGCCGTCGAGAGGCTCCTCGCCGATGATCATTTTCAGGACCGTAGATTTTCCGGCACCGTTGACCCCGACAAAAGCGGCTTTTTCCCGCTCCTCAATATGAAAGGAGCCATCCCTTACAATGACTCTTTCTCCAAATGATTTATTCAGATTATGACATGCAAGTATCATATGAAACCTCCTGTAAAACCGCATTGACAATTATTATACTACATTCCTTTGATTGTATCAAACAAAAAAATGACTTTAAATTGACTTTAAGCAGACTATTCTATATAATAAAAATAGTTTATTTGGAGGTTGATTAAAATTGGAAGAGAAAGAAATATCAAAAGCGGTGATCAGCAGGCTGCCAAGATATTATCGATATTTGGGCGAGTTGACAGATGCGGGGGTGGAGCGGATATCATCCAATGACCTGAGCCAGAAGATGCGGGTGACCGCATCCCAGATCCGGCAGGATCTGAATAATTTCGGCGGATTTGGACAGCAGGGGTATGGATACAATGTAAAGTACCTCCGGACAGAGATCGGTAAGATCTTAGGCTTGAACCAGAGCCATAGCATGATCATAGTCGGTATGGGGAATCTGGGACAGGCGCTGGCCAATTATGCTTCTTTTGAGAAAAATGGATTCGTGATAAAAGGGTTGTTTGATGTGAATCCCAGCTTGGACGGCAGGGAGGTCAGGGGGGTTCCGATCCGTATGCTGGATGAGCTGGAAGTATTTTTGAAGGAGAATCCCATCGAGATCGCGGCGCTTACGATCCCAAAATCAGAAGTGCCGCGGGTCTCCGACATCCTGGTAAAATGCGGGATCAAGGCGATCTGGAATTTCGCGCATACGGATCTGAACCTGCCGGAGGATGTGATCGTGGAAAGCGTCCATCTTTCAGACAGCCTGATGAGACTGTCCTACAATATTACCAGCTATCAAAAGGAACATGGCGAATAAGAGATCGTACATCATTGTATTTATTCCTGCATTCATTTTGCGTGTATTCAAGCAAGAATGCATCAGGCAGCGAACAGGATACCATGCAGAAGGCTTGCATGGCATCCTGTTTTTAAGAGGAGGAGGGAAACAGGATGCGTTATTTACCAGACGGAACAAGAATGCGGCAGGCGGATGCCCATACGATCCAGGAGATCGGAATTCCATCCGTAGTCCTGATGGAACACGCGGCGCTGCGGACCGTAGAGGCCATGGAGCAGGAAAAGATCGACTGCTCCCGGGTTCTGGTGGTCTGCGGTTCTGGCAATAACGGCGGAGACGGATTTGCCGCCGCAAGGCTTCTGGCCGGGAAGGGCAGCGCGGTGACTGTTGTATTTGCGGGGCGGGAGGCTTCTCTGACTCCGGAATGCCGGATCCAGATGCAGATTGTGGAAAATCTGGGAATCCCGGTGGTTTCGGAGCTTCCGGAAGGCCGGTATACGGCTGTGGTGGATGCCCTGCTGGGGGTGGGACTGAGCCGGGATGTGAGCGGAGCCTATGCGGAACTTCTAAAAAAACTGAATGAGCTGCCGGGCGCAAAGGTGGCAGTCGATATTCCCTCCGGCATCTGCTCTGCCACGGGAAGGGTGCTGGGATGCGCCTTCCGGGCGGATCTGACGGTTGCGTTCCAGTGCGAAAAGCTGGGTACGGCGCTGTATCCGGGCAGGGAATACGCAGGAAAGGTGATCCCTGCGGAGATTGGGATCGATACCTCCTTTTACGAAACGATTCCGGATATCTGTTATACCTTGGAGAAAAGCGACCTTTCCCGTCGGCTTCCGATGCGGAAGCCGGATTCCCATAAAGGGACTTACGGAAAGGTGCTTATGATCACCGGAAGCAGAGGCATGGCAGGTGCGGCTTATTTAAGCGCCAAAGCGGCTTACACGAGCGGTGCCGGGCTGGTGCAGATCTATACCGAGGAATCCAACCGGGCCATCCTGCAGCAGCTTCTTCCGGAGGCCATTATTTCCGTGTACGAGGAATATGATCAGGAACAGCTTACGTCTCTGCTGCGCTGGGCGGACGTGGTGTGCATCGGCTGCGGGCTGGGACAGAACCGGACCTCCGAAAGCCTGCTCAAGGGAACGCTTTTGGGATGCCGTGTGCCCTGTGTGGTGGACGCGGACGGCATCAATCTGCTGGCCTGCCATCCGGAGCTTCTAAAGGAGATGGGGTATCCGCTCATCCTGACACCTCACATGAAGGAAATGTCAGGACTGCTGGGATGCTCCGTGGCAGAGCTGCGGCAATCCCGGATGAGCCGCCTGCGCACGTTTATACAGACCTGTCCGGCGGTCTGTGTGCTGAAGGATTCCTGTACCATTGTGGCGCAGCGCGGAAAGCAGGACTTTGTCAATACGGCAGGCAATCACGGAATGGCAAAGGCGGGCTCCGGAGACGTGCTGGCGGGAGTGATCACCGGACTCTTGGCCGGCGGGCTTGATGCGTATGACAGCGCGGTGCTGGGCGTGTACCTCCATGCATGCGGGGGAGACGCGGCCAGAGAAAGGCTGGGAAGCTACTCTCTGCTGGCAGAGGACCTGATCGGCGGGATCAGGGAATGCCTGAAAGAAGCCGAAGGAAACAGCAGGCGGCAGAGAATCACGGAATGATAAACCATGGAGGAAATAAAAAAGTGAGTCAACACAATCGGGTGTATGCAAAAATAGATTTGCAGGCCATTGCATATAATATGAAACAGATGAAGCTTCGGATCGGCGACAGCGCGCAGCTGGCGGCCGTGATCAAGACCGACGGCTATGGGCATGGAGCGGTTCCCATTGCACAGTTATTTGAGCATACGGACTATGTATGGGGGTATGCGGTCGCAACCCTGGAGGAGGCGGTCAGCCTTCGGGAAGCGGAGGTGAAAAAGCCCGTCCTGGTCCTGGGATGTGTCTTTCCGGATCAGTATGAGGAAATGGTTTCCCTGGAGATCCGGCCGACCGTCTATACAAAGGAAATGGCAGAAGAGATGTCCCGGGCAGCCGTAAAACTCCGTAAGACTGCGTATTTCTACATTAAGATCGACACCGGCATGGGCAGGATCGGGTTCCCGGTATCGGAGGACAGCGCGGATACCATCGCGGAGATTGGTAAGCTTCCGGGTGTGGTGCCGGAAGGGATGTTTACCCACTTCGCAAAAGCGGATGAGACAGATCCTGCGTTTACCCGGGAGCAGCATGAGCGGTTTGTATGGATGCGGCAGGCTTTGGAACGACGGAAGCTGCGGATTCCCTGTCTCAGCTGCGACAACAGCGCGGGGATCATTGATTTTCCGGAATACAGGCACAACCTTGTCCGCGCGGGGATCGCGCTGTACGGAATGTACCCGTCGGATGAGGTGGATCAAAAGGCGGTTCCCTTAAAACCGGCCCTGGAGCTGATCAGCCACATTTCCTATGTAAAGGATGTGGAGGCGGGGACACCTATCAGCTACGGGGGAACCTTTACGGCGGAAAAAAGCATGCGGGTCGCTACGATCCCGGTGGGATACGGGGACGGTTATCCCAGGAGCCTCTCCAACAAAGGGGAGGTTCTGATCCGGGGGAAACGGGCCAAAATCCTGGGGCGGATCTGTATGGATCAGTTTATGGTTGATGTGACAGACATCCCGGGCGCGGCATTTATGGATCCGGTCACGCTGATCGGTCGGGACGGGGAGGAGCAGATCACGGTGGAGGAGCTGGGCGCTTTGAGCGGACGGTTCCACTATGAATTTGTCTGCTGTCTCGGAAAGCGGATCCCCAGGGTTTATATCCGATGAATCTTGTATATTTCTGCGAAACGTGGAAATACTTTAAGTACCATTCGATGTAAGGAACTGTGGATCTGATATCCTGCGCGGGAGGCGCAAGCTTTTTCACAGCTCCCGAAAACAGAGATTGGAAAAGAGGTAAAATCGGAGTGTGAAAAATTTTGACGATCAAACGTGGAGATATTTATTATGCAGACTTAAGCCCGGTGGTAGGTTCGGAACAAGGAGGAGTCCGTCCGGTGCTGATCATACAAAACGATGTAGGCAACCGGCACAGCCCGACGGTGATCTGCGCCGCCATCACGTCACGGATGAACAAGGCGAAGCTGCCTACGCACATTGAGATCAGTGCGCAGAAATATCATATCATAAAAAATTCGGTCATCCTGCTGGAACAGATTCGGACCATCGACAAGCAGCGTCTTCGGGAGTTCGTCTGCCATGTAGACAGCCGACTGATGTGCAAAGTCAATGAAGCGATTCGGATCAGTCTGGAGCTGAATACATAAAAAGAACGCGCCAGATCCGGAGTTACTGTTCATACCCTGACCGGGCGCTCACAGTAACGATCCGGAACCGCTGCTGTGCTTCCGGCCGGTAAAATAGCTTTACAGATAGAAAAAAGCGTGGTAAACTAAACAAAGCACGAAAAAAGAGGAGATTTGAAAAATGTCAGGACATTCAAAATTCGCAAATATCAAACATAAAAAAGAAAAAAACGACGCGGCAAAGGGGAAGATCTTTACCAAGATCGGACGTGAGCTGGCCGTTGCGGTCAAGGAAGGCGGTGGTCCGGATCCATCGAACAACAGCAGGCTCCGCGACGTCATTGCCAAGGCAAAATCTAACAACATGCCCAATGACACCATAGACAGGAACATCAAAAAGGCGGCGGGAGAGGGTGCCGGGGACAATTACGAGCACATTACATATGAAGGCTACGGTCCCAACGGGACGGCCATCATCGTGAAGACGCTGACAGACAACAAGAACCGCACGGCTTCCAATGTGAGAAATGCCTTTACCAAGGGCAGCGGTAACGTAGGCACACCGGGCTGCGTCTCCTTTATGTTTGACGAGAGGGGACAGATCTTCGTTGCAAAGGAAGACTGTGAGATGGATGCCGATGAGCTGATGATGCTGGCTTTAGACGCAGGCGCGGAGGACTTTTCGGAGGAAGAGGAGAGCTTCGAGATCCTTACAGCCCCGGCGGATTTCAGTGAGGTCCGCCTGAAACTGGAGGAGGCAGGGATTCCCATGGCAGAGGCGGAAGTGACCATGATCCCCCAGACCTATGTGGATCTGACCAGTCCGGAGGATATCAAGAATATCCAGAAAACCCTGGACCTTTTGGAAGAGGATGACGACGTTCAGGACGTATACCACAACTGGAACGAAGATTAAGCGTTTACAGGCCGAACCCCGTTACTGTGAGCATCCGGTCAGTGTGTGATCAGTCATCAGAACAGAGACAACAGGAGGAAATGAACATGAGCGACTTCAGAATAGAGACGAAATGCATCCAGTCCGGATACGAGCCGGGCAATGGGGAACCGCGGGTCCTGCCAATTTACCAGAGTACCACATTTCGGTACACGAGCAGTGAGCAGATGGGACGTCTGTTCGATCTGGAGGAGTCCGGTTATTTTTATACCCGGCTCCAGAACCCGACAAATGATGCTGTAGCGGCAAAGATCTGTGACCTGGAAGGGGGAGCGGCGGCCATGCTGACATCCTCCGGGCAGGCTGCCAGCTTTTATTCTGTGATGAATATAGCCGGAGCAGGGGACCATATCATCTGTTCCTCCGCGCTTTACGGCGGTACATATAACCTTTATGCGCATACGCTGAAAAAGATGGGCGTAGAAGCTACTTTTGTAGATCCGGACTGTACTTCCGGAGAGCTGGAAGGGGCATTCCGTGAGAACACCAAGGCCGTATTCGGTGAGACCATTGCCAATCCGGCGCTGGTTGTCCTGGATCTGGAAAAGTTTGCCGGGGCGGCCCACGCCCACGGGGTTCCGTTTATCGTGGACAATACCTTTGCGACACCGATCAACTGCCGGCCCATTGAGTGGGGAGCGGACATCGTGATCCACTCTACCACAAAGTATATGGACGGCCATGCGTCCTGCGTGGGCGGCGCCATCGTAGACAGCGGGAATTTTGACTGGGAAGCGCACAGCGACAAGTTTCCGGGGCTGACCACACCGGACGAGACCTATCACGGGATCGTCTATACACAGAAGTTTGGAAAGCTGGCATATATCACCAAGGCTACCGCACAGCTGATGCGGGATCTGGGTTCCATCCAGTCGCCCCAGAACGCATTTCTGCTGAATCTGGGATTGGAAACCCTGCATCTGCGGATGCCGCGCCATTGTGAAAATGCGCTGGCGGTTGCGAAGTACCTGAAAAACCACGAAAAGGTGGCATGGGTATCCTGCCCGTCCCTGCCGGACGACAAGTACTATGACCTGGCGCAGAAATACATGCCGAACGGAAGCTGCGGCGTACTCACATTCGGCTTAAAAGGCGGAAGGGCGGCAGCGGTAGAGATGATGGATAAGCTGAAGCTGGTTGCCATCGTGACTCATGTTGCGGACGCAAGGAGCTGCGTGCTCCATCCGGCCAGCCATACCCACCGTCAGATGAACGAACAGGAGCTGGTAGAGGCAGGAGTTCAGCCGGATCTGATCCGTTTCAGCGTGGGAATTGAAAATGTAGAGGATATTATTGCGGATGTAGAGCAGGCACTGCTTTAACTAAGATGGTATGGATGTATACAATTTGCATCCATACCATTTTTGGTGAAAGGGGATTTTTGGAAAAGTGAATTAAGAAACAAAATAATGTCCGTTGTATAATCCGAAGCCTTTTTTCACATACTACCTCTGATCAATATACGAGAAAGGTTGTGAAATGATGGGAGAGACGCAGGAAAAAAAGGAAGCTGAGCGGGAGGAGATCAAGGAGACCGGGACGCTGGATCTGCATCAGAATCCGGACAGACACCGGATCCAGCTGATGACGATCATCGGGGAGATCGAGGGCCATGAGGCGGTGTCCGGCAATACGAAGGCCACCAAGTATGAGCATCTGCTGCCCAGGCTTGCGGAGGCGGAGGACAGCGAGGAAGTGGAAGGCGTCCTGATCCTTCTGAATACACTCGGAGGGGATGTGGAAGCCGGTCTTGCCATTGCGGAGATGATCGCCTCTTTGAGCAAACCGACGGTTTCCCTGGTGCTTGGCGGAAGCCATTCCATCGGCGGACCTTTGGCGGTATCGGCAGATTATTCCTTTATCGTACCAAGCGGGACCATGATCGTCCATCCGGTGCGTTCCAGCGGTATGTTCATCGGGGTCTATCAGAGCTATCGGAATATGGAAAAGACTCAGGATCGGATCACCGGATTTATTGCGGAGCATTCCCGGATCAGCCAGAAAAGACTGGAGGAGCTGATGCTGGATCCGACCCAGCTTGTGAAGGACGTGGGCACCATGTTAGACGGGGAGGACGCGGTCCGGGAGGGCCTGATTGATGAAGTGGGAGGTATCAGTCAGGCGATGAAAAAACTCCATGAAATGATTGACGAAAAGCGGAAAAAGGAGTAAAAATAAATTCGGAAAACAGGACCGAAAATCAGAATTCCAAAATTTTTTGATGACAGTATTTTGAAATAATGCTATACTAGTTTATAGTATGTTCAAAAATACCAAGGGGGAAGTATAATGGCTGCAAAGTCAACCAAAAAGAAAAAATCAACAAATGAAAGGGCAAAAAAAGCACAGGGAAGCCCGGCACTGCAGGAGGAGATCATCATCCTCTGCGTGCTGGCAGTCTGTATCCTGATGCTGATCAGTAACTTCGGACTCGGCGGGCTGGCAGGGGAGGTCTGCTCGGCAGTCCTGTTCGGGATCTTTGGCTGGATGGCCTATCTGATCCCGGTCCTGATGTTCGGAGCAGCGGCATTTCTCGTTTCCAACAGAGGCAATGCCCATGCTTACATAAAGGCGGCCGCTCTGTTGGTCCTGCTGGTGGTGCTCTGCGCGCTTCTGGAGCTGATCATGAATCCCTATACGCCAGGGATGGGTCTTATGACCTATTATAAGCAGGCAAGTATTCATAAAAATTCCGGCGGCCTTCTGGGAGGCTGTCTGGTTATGTTGCTGTGCCCCATCATCGGAGTGGTGGGCAGCTACGTGGTCCTCATCGTGCTGGCGGTTATCTGTGCTATTCTGATCACGGAGCGATCTCTTCTTAAACCGTTGGGAAACAGCAGCCGGAAGATGTATGAGGGCGCAAGACAGCGCCACGAGACTTCTGTGATCCGCCGGGAGGAGCGGATGCAGGAGAAGAGGCAGCGCCGGGAGGAGGACCGGCCTCGGAAGTCTTCACGGAGGCGGCAGAAGATATCCGGTGTTTCCTTTGCCACGACCCTGTCCGAGGGCAGAAAATCGCCAGAGGTCCATGAACTGACGGTGGACGGAATGTCTCCGGATCCGGCGGTATCCCTGGATCTGGAGGATAAGACCACGGATCCTGCGCCTCTGGAGAAGTCCCGGGAAGCTGTTTTTGAAGCGCCTGCGGAGGAATTTGTGATCAACCGGGCCCAGCCGGATTTGGAGGAACAGGACGGATGGGAAGAAGCGGCCGAAGAGCCGGAGCGCTTCCCGGCGGAAGAGAAGCCGGCGAAAAAAGAGACGGTCCGGCCGACGCCGGAAAAGAGCAGTCCGAAAAAGAATGAAAAAGACAGTGCGGCAGACGTGGAAACCGAGGCGGCGGCAGTGGAGGAGAGTATCCGCATGCAGCAGGAGGCTTTGCCGAAGGAATACCATGTGCCGCCGTTCAATCTGCTGAAGAAAGGGAAAAAATCCGGGGGAGACTCGGATACCCAGCTTCGCGCTACGGCCCGCAAGCTGGAACAGACTCTGCAGAACTTCGGCGTGAAGGTGCATGTGACCAACGCAAGCTGCGGTCCTTCCGTGACCCGCTATGAACTGCAGCCGGAGCAGGGTGTCAAGGTCAGCAAGATCGTGGGCCTGTCGGATGATATCAAGCTAAACCTGGCGGTCACCGATCTGAGGATCGAAGCGCCGATCCCCGGCAAGGCCGCGGTGGGGATCGAGGTGCCCAACAGTGAGACGACGGCAGTGATGCTCCGTGACCTGCTGGAGTCATCCGAGTTCCAGCAGAGCAAATCCAGGATCACGGTGGCGGTAGGAAAGGACATTGCCGGAAAGACGGTGGTTGCGGATATCGCCAAGATGCCCCATCTTTTGGTGGCCGGATCTACAGGCTCCGGAAAATCGGTCTGCATCAATACGATGATCATGAGCATCATCTACAAGGCGGATCCGGAGGATGTGAAGCTGATCATGGTGGATCCCAAGGTGGTGGAGCTGAGCATATACAACGGCATCCCGCACCTTATGATCCCGGTCGTGACCGACCCGAAGAAGGCGGCCGGCGCGCTGAACTGGGCCGTAGCAGAGATGATGAAGAGGTATGACCTCTTTGCGAAATATAATGTAAGAGACCTGAAGGGCTTTAATGAAAAAGTGGAGAATCTGGAGGAAGAGGACGCGCCGAAGAAGATGCCCCAGCTCGTTATCATCGTGGACGAGCTGGCGGACCTGATGATGGTGGCGCCCAAAGACGTGGAGGGCGCGATCTGTCGTCTGGCGCAGCTGGCAAGAGCGGCGGGGATCCACCTGATCCTGGCGACCCAGCGTCCGTCCGTCAATGTCATCACCGGACTGATCAAGGCCAACATGCCGTCCCGGATCGCGTTTGCGGTGTCCTCCGGAGTGGATTCCCGAACCATCATCGATATGTCCGGTGCGGAAAAGCTCCTGGGCAAGGGCGATATGCTGTTCTACCCCACAGGAGTTCCCAAGCCCATGCGTGTGCAGGGTTCCTTTGTGTCCGATAAGGAAGTCCAGAAGGTGGTAGATTACCTGATCGAGAATCATGGAAATGCCGATTACAGCAATGAGCTGGAAGAACATATGAATGCAGACATCGGAGGAGATTCCATACCGGTCTCCGACGGAGAGGGAGAGGGCGGAAACGCCCGGGACCAGTATTTTGTGGAAGCAGGAAAGCTGATCATCGATAAGGACAAGGCTTCCATTGGAATGCTGCAGAGGATGTTCAAGATCGGATTCAACCGTGCCGCGCGGATCATGGACCAGCTTTCGGAGGCCGGCGTGGTAGGGCCGGAAGAGGGAACCAAGCCGAGGAAGGTCCTGATGACGGCGGAGGAATTTGAAGAGCTGCTGTAAAATCCATGCGGCTTGTAAAAAAGCGTAACCATAAACAGGCGCCCGTGCTTTGCGGGACGGGCGGCAGGCAGTCGATCCGCCCTGCGGATTGAC
This sequence comes from Schaedlerella sp., assembly GCF_056796775.1. NCBI lineage: Bacteria > Bacillati > Bacillota > Clostridia > Lachnospirales > Lachnospiraceae > Schaedlerella > Schaedlerella sp. Next base: position 51,749 of record NZ_JBQIKP010000001.1, on the reverse strand, counting down.
CGTGATCAACAGGAGGGATACGAATGAAGACAGATATTCAGATTGCACAGGAAGCGGAAATGCTGCCCATTACAGAGGTTGCAGAAAAAGCGGGGATCGAGAAAGAGGATCTGGAGCTTTACGGAAAATACAAAGCAAAGCTTTCCGATGACTTCTGGGAGAAGATAAAGGACAACGAGAACGGAAAGCTGGTCCTTGTGACAGCCATCAACCCTACCCCCGCGGGAGAGGGCAAGACGACCACTACCATCGGACTGGGACAGGCCATGGCAAAGCTTGGGAAAAACGCGGTCATCGCGCTCCGTGAGCCGTCTCTTGGACCCTGCTTCGGGATCAAGGGCGGAGCGGCAGGCGGCGGTTATGCGCAGGTTGTGCCGATGGAGGATCTGAACCTGCATTTCACCGGGGATTTCCATGCCATTACCTCTGCCAATAACCTGCTGGCAGCCATGCTGGACAACCACATCCAGCAGGGGAACGAGCTTGGGATCGACCCCAGACAGGTGGTGTGGAAGCGATGCCTGGATATGAATGACCGGGTACTCCGCAATCTTGTCGTAGGACTGGGCAATAAAATGGACGGGATGGTCCGGGAGGATCACTTTGTCATCACCGTGGCTTCCGAGATCATGGCGGTCCTCTGCCTGGCGGACGATCTGCAGGACCTGAAAAAAAGGCTGGGCAGGATCATTGTGGCATATAATTTTGCCGGAGAGCCGGTGACTGCGGATCAGCTCCATGCAACCGGGGCTATGACGGCACTTTTGAAGGATGCCATTAAGCCCAACCTGATCCAGACGCTGGAGCATACGCCGGCATTGGTACATGGCGGGCCTTTTGCCAATATTGCCCATGGGTGCAACAGCGTCCGGGCAACCAAGACGGCATTGAAGATGAGCGACATTACGATCACAGAGGCCGGATTCGGAGCGGATTTGGGCGCGGAAAAGTTCCTGGATATCAAGTGCAGAAAGGCCGGACTGAAGCCGGATGCGGTGGTCCTGGTGGCAACCGTACGCGCTTTGAAGTATAACGGCGGAGTACCCAAGTCAGAGCTGTCCAGGGAAAATCTGGATGCTTTGGAAAAGGGCATTGTGAATCTGGAAAAGCATATCGAAAATATACAGAAATACGGAGTTCCGGTAGTCGTGACTCTCAATTCCTTTGTCACGGACACGGATGCGGAAAATGAATACATCCGCCGGTTCTGTGAGGAGAAGGGCTGTGAATTTGCCCTTTCGGAGGTATGGGAAAAAGGCGGAGAGGGCGGCATCGCCCTGGCGGAAAAGGTGCTGGAAACACTGGAGACAAAGGAGAGCCGCTTCCATACGCTGTATGAGGACAGCCTTTCCCTGAAAGAAAAGATCGAGACCATTTCCCGGGAGATTTACGGCGCGGGAAAGGTGATCTATGAGCCGGCAGCCGAAAAGCAGCTTGCCAGGATCGAAGCGCTGGGCTTCGGAGAGTTCCCGATCTGCATGGCGAAGAACCAGTATTCCCTTTCCGACGACGCGTCGAAGCTGGGGCGGCCGGAGAACTTTGATATCCATATCCGGGAAGTCTATGTCAGTGCAGGCGCGGGCTTTGTTGTGGCCCTGACCGGAGCGATCATGATTATGCCGGGGCTTCCGAAGGTTCCCGCGGCAAACAGCATTGACGTATCTGATGACGGAAAGATCACCGGACTGTTTTAAAGGAGAAGTAAGATATGGCACAGTTGATAGACGGAAAGAAGATTTCCAATGAGATTAAAGAAGAATTAAAAGCAGAAGTGGAAGCACTTAAAAGGCAGGGAAAGGAGATCTGCCTTGCAGTGGTGCAGGTAGGGCAGGATCCCGCGTCCTGCGTGTATGTGAACAATAAAAAGAAAGCCTGTGCCTATATCGGGATCCGCTCGGAGGCCTATGAGCTTCCGGAGACCGTGGAGGAAGAGGAACTGCTTGCGCTGGTGGAAAAGCTGAATCAGGCCGGACATGTAAACGGGATCCTGGTGCAGCTTCCTCTCCCGGCCCACATTGATGAGGATAAGGTGATCCGGGCTATTTCACCGGATAAGGATGTGGATGGGTTCCATCCGGTCAGTGTAGGGAGACTCTGGATCGGGGAGCCGGGGTTCCTTTCCTGTACGCCGGCCGGGATCATCCAGCTCTTAAAACGCTCAGGGATTTCCATAGACGGGAAGGAATGCGTGATCGTGGGAAGGAGCAATATCGTAGGCAAGCCGATGGCGGCGCTGCTTCTGCGGGAGCATGCCACGGTGACGGTTGCCCATTCCCATACAAAGGATCTGAGGGAGATTACAAAACGGGCGGATATCCTGATCGTTGCCATGGGAAAACGGCAGTTTATCGGGGCAGAATATGTAAAAGACGGGGCTGTTGTGATTGATGTGGGGATGCATCGGGATGAACATAACAAGCTCTGCGGCGATGTGGCATTTGACCAGATATGTGAAAAGACATCTGCGATCACACCGGTTCCGGGAGGAGTAGGACCGATGACGATCGCCATGCTGATGAATAATTGTGTGCAGACAGTGAGGTAGAAATAAGGGGGAGCACAATATGAGATGTAGAAATTGTGGCGCCGAGATTCCGGAGGGCCAGCTGATCTGTCCGTCCTGCCATATGGAAGTGCAGATCGTTCCTGACTATGATCCGCTGCAGGATGTGCTTGCGCGGGAGGTCAAGGGTTCTGTGGAATATGCGACTCGTCCCATTGATTCTCAGGACCTGAGACGCTACCGGAGCCGTGAGGAACGTGAAAATGACTATGCCACCCGCGTACTGAACCAGGGGGAGTACAGAAGTTCCACGCGGGTGCTCAGTCAGGGTGAGATGAGCCGAATCCGTTCCCAGTATACCAGGACGCCGTCGTCCTCCCGTGGAGGCGGCACAACGTCTGTTCGGGGCACCGGATATGCTCCGGGGAATCCGGAAACCGGTTATACCAGAAGGAGTAATCCGTGGGAAGGCGATTATGTCCGGCGGGATTCCGGCTATGCGAACAGAGGGACTGCCAGAGGCTCCGCGCGGGAGACCGGCTATACCGGAAGGACTCCCGGAAATTCCGTACGGGAAAACGGTTATATCGGAAGAAATACGGGGAATTCCGCGCGGGAATCCGGCTATGTCCGAAGAGATTCCGGGAACAGCGGATGGGAAACCGGCTATGCAGGGAGAGATCCCGGAGGTGCTGTACGGGAGTCAGGCTTTTCCAGAAGGGATACCGGGAATCCTCCGCGGGAGACAGGGTATGACCGGGGGGCTTCGGAGGCCCGCCGCGGTACCGGCAATATCCGGCGGGAAAACTCCGGGTCCCAGTATACGGGAAACCTGCGGCAGGATCCGGAGGGCAGGAGACAGGGAACAGGTGAGATCCGGGATTCCCAGGAGCGGAGACGCCTGCAGAGAGAGCGAAAAAAGCGTTCCGCGAAAAAGCGTTTCCAGAAGATGGTCACTGTCTTTTGCGTGATCCTCATCCTCTGTGCGGCAGTGGGCTTTCTTCTGTACCAGAATTCCTATGCAGGCGCAGTAGGGAAGGGACAGAAAGCGCTCCAGACCGGGGACTATTCTGCCGCGGAGACTTATTTTGAACGTGCCTTGAAAAAGGATGTGAAAAAGCCAGATGCCTATGCCGGGCTGGCAAAGGTGTATATCCAGCAGAAAAATCTGGAAAAAGCGGAGGGAGTTTTCATTGCGGCAATTGATTCTCAGCCGGAAAACGGAGATTTGTATGAGGCGGCGATCCGGTTCTATATCGAGTCTGAGCAGCCGGAAAAGATCTCCCCGCTGCTGGAGGGGTGTGATTCTGCCGTATTGTCCAGAGTGTCGGATTATGTGTCGGAGGCGCCTGTATTCAGCCTGGATGAGGGAAGCTACCAGGAAGTGCAGGAGACTTCTCTAACGGGAGAGGGAACGATCTATTTTACGGAGGACGGAAGTACCCCTGACGAATCCAGCACCGAGTATACCGAACCCATTCTGCTCAGCGAGGGGACTACAGTCTTAAAGGCGGTCTGCATCAATAAAAAGGGGATCCCAAGCCTTGTTTCCACCAGGACCTATACGGTCGAGCTGCAGGGCGAAGGAGCGCCTGCGGTGACGCCCTCCACCGGAAAATACAGCGCGCCCTTCCAGATTACCATTCAGGTGCCGGAAGGCTATACTGCGTATTATACCGTAGACGGCACTACGCCGTCGGCCGCGTCTCAGATATACGGCGGGCCGATCGACGTAACGGAAGGAGGTGGCAGCCTGATCTTCTCGGCTGTGCTGATCAGTGATACCGGAAAGATGACTCCGGTCACAAAACGGAATTATACCCTGCAGTTTGAGTAGGATATTTCGTATATTTTTTATAAATCTTTTTTGAAATTTTTAGTAAATATGCTTGTGTTAAAAGTTTCACAGTGCTATAATAAAAGCTGTTTAAATAATAACACATAGATCATACATAAGGAGATGTGTAACATGAGCAGATTTACATTACCAAGAGACGTTTACCACGGAAAAGGATGTCTGGAAGAACTGAAGAACCTGAAAGGGAAAAAGGCTATCCTCGTTGTCGGCGGCGGTTCCATGAAGCGCCAGGGATTTCTGGATAAGGCAGTGGATTATCTGAAGGAAGCAGGCATGGAAGTGGAGCTGTTCGAGGGCGTTGAGCCGGATCCGTCCGTTGAGACCGTTATGAAGGGCGCGGAGGCGATGCGCGCGTTTGAGCCTGACTGGATCGTATCCATGGGCGGCGGTTCTCCGATTGATGCCGCAAAGGCAATGTGGGCATTCTATGAGTACCCGGATGTGACCTTTGAGGATCTCTGTATTCCGTTTAATTTCCCGGAATTGAGACAGAAAGCAAAATTCTGCGCGATCCCGTCCACATCAGGAACCGCGACGGAAGTGACCGCGTTTTCCGTGATCACGGATTACAGCACGGGCGTGAAGTATCCCCTGGCGGACTTTAACATTACTCCGGATGTAGCGATCGTAGATCCGGATCTGGTAACCGGACTCCCGGTAAAGCAGGTTGCTTACACCGGTATGGATGCTCTGACGCATGCCATCGAAGCATATGTGTCCACATTGAACGGACCGTTTACGGATCCTCTGGCGCTCCAGGCAATCGAGATGGTTCTGGATTACCTTCCGGCTTCCTATCACTGCGATATGGATGCCAGGGAACAGATGCACTACGCACAGTGCCTTGCGGGAATGGCATTTTCCAACGCTTTGCTTGGAATCGTTCACTCCATGGCGCACAAGACCGGCGCGGCATTCTCCACAGGACATATCCCGCACGGCTGCGCAAACGCGATCTATCTGCCTTATGTGATCAAATATAACGCAAAGGATTCCGTCGCGGCAAGCCGCTATGCGGACATCGCGCGCAGAATGGGTCTGCCGGGAGCATCGGAGAAGGCTCTGATTAACAGCCTGTGCGAAAAGATCGACGCATTCAACGTTGAGCTGAATATCCCCAAAACATTGAAGGACTTCGGCATCAATGAGGACGAGTTTAAGGAGAAGGTAGCCAAGATCGCGGAGCTGGCAGTAGGCGATGCATGTACCGGATCCAATCCGCGCTCCATCGACCCGGCAGCAATGGAAAAATTATTCACATGTACATATTACGGAACAGAGGTTGATTTTTAAAAACCGCGGGGCAGGCACGATCCTTGGTGCCTGCCCCCGTTTTGACACCATCGTATGCAGAAATGTATGTTACTGTACACACCCTGACAGGGAGTGTACAGTAACCAAATGTATTCACTTCAATTAAATTTGTGAAAAGAATACTTGTAAACGGGCTGTTGATATCGTATGATATGTTATGCAGAAGATGAGTCTATACAGGAGGAAGAACATGTACAAGATTTTAAAAGCAGAAAAACTGGCTGATAAGATTATACTCATGGACGTGCTTGCGCCGCGCGTTGCGAAGCATTGTCAGCCGGGACAGTTTGTGATCGTGAAAATGGATGACAAAGGGGAGAGGATTCCGCTTACGATCTGTGATTATGACCGGGAAGCAGGAACCATTACCATTGTATTTCAGGAGGTAGGGGCTTCCACGACGAAGATGGCAGACCTGAAAGAGGGAGATGCGTTCCGTGACTTCGTAGGGCCTCTCGGATGTGCGTCCGAATTTGTAAATGAAGATATGGAAGAGCTGAAAAAGAAAAAAATGCTCTTTGTGGCAGGCGGTGTGGGAGCCGCGCCTGTTTATCCACAGGTGAAATGGCTCCATGAGCACGGGATTGACGCAGATGTGATCCTGGGCGCGAAGACAAAGGATATGGTCATCCTGGAGAAAGAGCTGGAAGCAGTGGCGGGCAATCTCTATGTGACCACAGATGACGGCTCCTACGGCCGTTCCGGTATGGTTACGACCGTGATTGAGGATCTTGTCACGAAGGAAGGCAAGCAGTACGATGTGTGCGTAGCCATCGGACCGATGATCATGATGAAGTTTGTCTGCATGCTGACGAAAAAGCTGGAGCTGCCGACCATCGTCAGCATGAACCCGATCATGGTAGACGGAACCGGTATGTGCGGGGCATGCCGTCTGCAGGTGGGAGACGAGATCAAGTTTGCATGTGTGGACGGACCGGAATTTGACGGACATCTTGTAGATTTTGACCAGGCAATGAAGAGAAGCCAGATGTATAAGACAGAAGAAGGCCGTGCAATGCTTAAGCTCACGGAAGGGGATACACACCACGGCGGATGTGGAAATTGCGGAGGTGACAACTAATGGCAGATGTATTAAAGAAAGTGCCTGTCAGAGAACAGGAACCCAAGGTACGCGCTACGAATTTTGAAGAGGTTTGTCTGGGCTACAATCAGGAGGAGGCCATGGAAGAAGCTTCCCGCTGCATCAACTGCAAGAACGCGAAGTGCGTCAGCGGATGTCCGGTGGCCATTGATATTCCGGGATTTATCAAGGAAGTCAAGGAAGGCAATATCGAAGAGGCCTATAAGGTGATCGGAAAAGCATCCGCGTTGCCGGCAATCTGCGGACGTGTCTGTCCCCAGGAATCCCAGTGCGAGGGAAAATGTATCCGGGGGATCAAGGGCGAGCCGGTATCCATCGGCAAGCTGGAGCGGTTTGTCGCGGATTATGCCCTGGAGCATGACATCAAACCGGTAGGAGCGGAAAGCACCAACGGACATAAGGTTGCGGTCATCGGCTCCGGCCCGTCCGGCCTGACCTGCGCCGGTGACCTGGCAAAGATGGGCTACGAGGTGACGGTATTCGAGGCGCTTCACGAGCTGGGCGGCGTGCTGGTATATGGGATTCCGGAGTTCCGTCTTCCGAAGCAGAAGGTGGTTGCAAAGGAGATCGAGAAGGTAAAAGAGCTGGGTGTGAAGTTTGAGACCAATGTGGTCATCGGAAAGTCTACCACCATTGACCAGCTTATCGAGGAAGAAGGCTTTGAGGCCGTATTTATCGGTTCAGGCGCGGGACTCCCGATGTTCATGGGCATTCCGGGGGAAAATGCCAACGGCGTATTCTCCGCCAATGAATACCTGACCAGGAGCAACCTGATGAAAGCCTTTGACGAGTCCTATGATACCCCCATCGTTGGCGGTAAGAAGGTGGCGGTCGTTGGCGGCGGAAACGTGGCCATGGACGCCGCAAGAACGGCGCTGCGTCTCGGAGCAGAGGTACATATCGTGTACAGGAGAAGCGAGGCGGAGCTTCCGGCCAGAGTGGAAGAGGTTCATCATGCGAAGGAAGAGGGTGTGATCTTCGACTTGCTCACCAATCCGAAGGAAATCTTTGTCGATGACAAGGGGAATGTAAAGGGCATGAAGGTCATCAAGATGGAGCTCGGCGAGCCGGACGCGTCCGGAAGAAGACGTCCGGTGGAGGTTCCGGGATCTGAGTATGAGATTGAAGTGGATACCGTGATCATGTCACTGGGGACTTCTCCGAATCCGCTGATCTCCTCCACCACAAAGGGGCTGGAGACCAACCGATGGAAATGTATCGTTGCGGACGAAGAGTTCGGCAAGACCTCCAAGGAAGGGGTTTATGCCGGCGGCGACGCGGTGACAGGCGCGGCGACGGTCATTCTTGCCATGGGTGCTGGAAAAGCGGGCGCGCATGGAATTGATGAATATTTAAAAAATAAATAATTGCAGATACGATCAGACCTGTTCTCTGGTAGGACAGGTCTGATCGTGCAGTTCTGGCAGAATATGAAGAAAACGATAGATTCAGCGGTCAGAGCACAGCATTTTGCGGTGTGGAGATCTGACTGGAAAGAGACTGGATGAAATGAAGATCACATTGATCACTGTAGGTAAAATAAAGGAAAAATATCTCAGGGACGCAATCGGGGAATACAGCAAACGTCTGGGCGGCTATTGCAAGCTGGAGATCATAGAGGTTGCGGATGAGAAGACCCCGGACCATGCCGGCGAGGGGCAGGAGCAGCTGATCCTCTCCAGAGAGGCGGAGCGTATCCTGAAATACATCAAAGAAGACGCCTATATCATGACACTGGAGATCAGCGGGAAGCAACTTTCCTCCGAGGAGCTGGCTGCCAGGATCGAGCAGCTTGGGGTGCAGGGGAGAGGGCATCTGATCTTTATCATCGGAGGCTCCATCGGATTGGGAAAGGAAGTCCTTGGCAGGTCAGACTTTGCCCTCAGTTTTTCGAAAATGACCTTTCCCCATCAGCTGATGCGGGTGATCCTGCTGGAACAGATCTACCGGAGCTTCCGGATCATCCATGGGGCTCCCTACCACAAATAAAAAAGCCATATCCAAAAGAACGTGTTATTCCTTTGGATATGGCTTTTCAGATGTATTATTTCAACAGAAAAAAGATTGTGTAACATTCCTGAGGATGATATAATTGTTCCGTAAGTTACAAAGCAAAAGCAGATTTCTCTAAAATAGCAGCATGCGGGCGGGCCTGCCTGCGGCTTTTTGGAGCAGATCATAACACATTTGGAGGTTAAGATGAACGACTATATCATATGTATGGATGCTTCCGGCGATATCATCCGGGAAGCGGCCCTGGAAAACGAAATTCAATTTGTGCCTATGGAGTATTCGATCGGAGAGGAGATGCGTACATCCAGAGGATGCGAGAGTGAGGAACTGCTGAAAACATTTTATGACGGACAGCGCGGAGGCGACCTGACCAAGACATCCCAGATTTCCCCGTATATGTATGAGGAATATTTCAAGCAATTCCTGGAGCTTGGGAAGTCCATTCTGTATTTCTGCCTGTCAGGCGGGCTTTCCTCTACCTATCAAAGCGCCGTGCTCGCCGCGGAGACTTTGAAGGAGGATTATCCGGAGGCGGAGGTGATCCCGGTGGATACGCTGGCAGCGACAGGTGGGATCGGCCTTTTGGTGGAAAAGGCCATCGAAAACCGAAAGGACGGCATGTCCATCCAGGAAAATCTGGAATCCGTTCGGGCCGTGATCCCCAGACTGCGCCATTACTTTATGGTACAGGATCTGATGTATCTGAAGCGGGGCGGACGCGTCAGCGCGGCAACCGCCATTGTGGGCTCTGCGCTGAATATCAAGCCCATGCTAATCGTCAATGAAGAGGGAAAGCTTGTGAACGTGGATAAGAAACGCGGGAACAAAGCGGCCATGTCTTCTCTGTTTGCGTCGTTCAAAGAAAATTATGATCCGGAGACGGATACCAGGATCTACATCTGCGATTCGGACGCGCCGGAGCTTGCGCAAGGGCTTGCCGAAAAAATAAAAGAGGCGGAGCCAGGCGTGACGATACGCCGCACCATGCTGTCGCCAATCATCGGCGCCCATACCGGCCCGGGAATGGTTGCGGTGATTCTGTTCGGCAAGGAGAAAACATCATGATAAAAAATATCATATTTGATATGGGAAATGTTTTGCTGCAGTATGATCCGGGCGTCTGTCTGCACCATTTTGTAGAGCAGGAGGAAGACCGGGCACTGATCCGCCGGGAGCTTTTCGAAGGCCCAGAGTGGGTGGAAGGGGATCTGGGGCATATTACGGATGAAGAACGTTTTGACGGTGTGAGCCGAAGAGTTCCCGAGAGGCTCCATGGAGAGCTGAAAGCATGCACAGAGCAGTGGCACATGTGCATGCGGCCGGTTGCCGGGGCGAAGGAATTCTGTGGGTACGCAAAGGAGCAGGGCTACCGCCTCTTTGTGCTGTCCAATGCCAGCAGCTCCTTTTATCAGTATTTCCAGAGATTTGCGCCGCTGGATTATTTTGATGGGATCGTGGTATCCTGCGACATCCATATGATCAAGCCGGATGTCCGCATTTATCAGTATCTTCTGGACAAATATCAGCTGACGCCGGAGGAGAGCTTCTTTATCGATGATATGCCCGAAAATGTGGCTGGCGCCCAAAAAGCCGGGATCCGCGGGGCGATTTTTCACGGAGACTTCGAGAAGATCCGAAAGAGTTTGGAATAAAAGAAGTTACAGGTCACACCTTGACCAGGCGTGCCCTGTAACTCAGGCCGTCATTTAAAATTGCCTACGGCAATGGACGGCCTGAATCCCAGCTTTTATGTGCATCCTCCTGACCAATCAGCGTAGTGATTGGTCAGTGTGTGACATGTAACAAAAGAATACATTTTAATGTTGGAATAGTCAGAAAATATTGCGCCGGATGACGGAAAGTGATAAAATAGGATGTGAAGAAAAGGAATCGTCCGCGAATCGTTTCGGAGGATTCTTAATAGAATGACAAAGGAGAAAAAGAATATGAATAGTATGGTATTCGATGTTGTACTGAAAGTCGTTCCGGTGGTTCTGATTCTGCTGATCCTTCTCATCATCCTGGCATCCGGATATGTGAAGGCATCCCCGGATACGGCTTACATCATTTCCGGTTTGAGAAAGCAGCCGAAGGTGCTGATCGGAAAAGCAGGCATCAAGATTCCGTTTCTGGAGAAGAAGGATGAGCTGAACCTGCAGCTGATCCCCATTGATGTCAAGACCTCCAGCGCGGTACCCACCGCGGATTATATCAATATCCGGGTGGACGCGGCGGTGAACGTGAAGATCAGCGACCAGCCCGAGCGCCTTTCCCTGGCGGCGCAGAACTTTTTAAACCGTCCCACTGATTATATCGCCCAGGTATCCAGGGAAGTGCTGGAGGGCAATATGCGCGAAATCGTAGGAAAGATGAACCTGGAAGAGATGGTATCGGACCGCCAGAAGTTCGCCACACTGGTGAAGGAGAACGCGGAGCCGGACCTTGCGGCCATGGGGCTGGACATTGTCAGCTTCAACGTACAGAACTTCGTGGACGGCAACGGCGTGATTGAAAATCTGGGTGTAGACAACATCGTGAAGATCCAGAAGAACGCGGCCATTTCCAGGGCGGACAGTGAGAAGGAGATCGCCAAGGCTCAGGCCAAGGCGAAGAAGGAAGCCAACGACGCCCAGGTGACCTCCGAGCTGGAGATTGCCAATGCCCGGGCAAGGGCCCAGAAGGAAAAGGCGGTCGTACAGGCACAGGCCAACCAAGAGGCAAAGGAAGCGGAGATCAGCGCCGCGACTCTGATCGCCCAGAAGGAAAACGACCTGGAGATCCGCAAGGCAGAGCTTCAGAAGGATGCGGACACCAAGAAGGCCATCGCCGATTCCGCATACCAGATCCAGAAGGAAACCGAACGTAAGACCGTGGAGATCGCCACTGCGGACGCGAATCTGGCACGCCAGGAAAAAGCCATCGCCCTGCAGGAGAAGGAAGTGGAGCTGACAGAGCGCAATCTGGAAGCCACCGTGAAGAAGCAGGCAGAGGCGGAGCGCTACGCGAAGCAGCAGGAATCCGATGCCAAGCTCTACGAGGTACAGCGCAATTCTGAGGCCCAGCTCTTTGAACGGCAGAAAAACGCAGAAGCAGATAAGTTTGAGCGGGAGAAGGAAGCGGAAGCATTGAAAGCCACCGCAGAGGCTCAGAAGTATGCCATGGAACAGGAAGCGGAAGGAATCCGCAGCAAGGGTCTTGCGGAAGCCGAGGCTATCAAGGCAAAGGCGCTTGCAGAAGCGGAGGGTATCGAAAAGAAGGCGGAAGCCATGAAGCAGATGGGCGAAGCCGCGATTCTGGAGATGTACTTTAAGGCTATGCCGGAGATTGCCAGAAATATTGCGGAGCCTCTCGGCAAGGTGGATAAGATCACCATGTACGGGGACGGCAATACCTCGAAGCTGGTGAAGGATATTGTGGGAACCTTTACCCAGGTGTCAGACGGGCTGAAGGAATCCACAGGCGTTGACGTACAGTCCGTATTATCCGGATTCTTAGGCGCAAAGCTGGCGGACGATACCGGCGAAGCGGAAAAATAAGGTTTCGCGTTTAAAACGCGGATTCAGCTCTTTTTACCTGCTTTGGTAAAACAGACAAGGAAAAGGCCCGGAGAATTTGTTCGCGGTTCTCAGGTATAGGATAGAACAGCCGCACATATACTCTTGATAAAAGGTGTATGTGTGGCTGTTTTTTTTATGGATCATGAACGTGAAAACGAAGGGCTCAAAAGCCGTCTGGTATCCGCTGCCGGCATGCCGAAGGATGTGGTGCTGGGTGCGGCCGTGGTCACACTTCTCGGCGACTCCGAGGTGTGCATCGAGAACTACCGCGGGATTATCGAATACACCGAATGCCTGATCCGGGTACAGGCTAAGGGAAAACAGATCCGCCTGCATGGGAAGCATCTGCAGATCGAATATTATACCAACGACGAAATGAAGATCACAGGAACCATATGCTCCCTGGAATTCTGCAAATGAAAGAGAGGTAACCAATGTGATACAAGCAATCCTTCGATACATACGCGGATATGTGAAGATCCGGATCCAGGGCTATTCGCCGGAGCGGTTTCTGAACCTGTGCCGGTATCATCACATCCTGATCTGGGGGCTGAGACCTAAGGACAATGCCTACGAGATGTATCTGACGCTGGACGGCTTTCGAAAGCTGCGGCCGATCATCCGGAAGACCCATACCAGGGTGGCCCTGCTGGAGCGGTGCGGACTTCCCTTCTTCATCCGGAAGCACCGGAAACGGAAAGCGTTTCTGACAGGGGCGCTGATCTGTATCGGGCTTTTGTTTTTCTATTCCAGCTATATCTGGGATATTCATTTTGAAGGGAATGACAAATGGACAGACCAGACGCTGCTGGAATTTCTGGAAACAAAAGAGGTCTCTCCGGGAATGCCGAAAAGCAGGGTGGACTGCAGCCAGATTGTAAAGGATATCCGGGCGCGGTATGATGATATCGTGTGGGTTTCCGCCTCTATGGACGGAAGCCGGCTTCGAATCCAGATCAAGGAAAATGAGGACACGTTCCAGGAGGAAGAAAAGAGCCGGGATCCCTCCGGCGAGCCGGAAAGTTCCCAAAACGGGAATGCATCCCAGGAGACGGCCAGGAGCGATGGGGCAGACCAGACCCCGACCGATCTGGTGGCATCCCAGGACGGGGTGATCACCAGCATCATTACCCGCAGCGGGGTGCCCATGGTCCATGTGGGGGATTCGGTAAAAAAAGGGGACCTGCTGGTATCCGGGCGGGTGGAAGTCTTGAACGACGCGGCGGAAGTCATCGGCTACCAGTACCAGCAGTCGGACGCAGATATCTTTGCGGACACCCAGATGGCTTACAAGGACCAGATTCCCCTCACCTATCAGAAAAAAACATACGATCCCTACGAGCAGCGCAGGCTCTGGTACATACGGCTGGGACCCTTTCGGATCTCTGCCGGCACCCTTTCCCATGATTTTCCCAAATGGGAAAAGTATACGGAGGAGTACCAGCTCAGGCTGGGAGAAAACTTTTACCTGCCGGTGGATTACGGTATGATCTGTATTAAATCCTATCAAACGAAAGAAAAAAAATACTCAAAACAGAAGCTTCAGGAGATTTTGACGAAAAATTTTACACAATTTTCCAAAGAAATGGAAGAAAAGGGTATTCAAATTTGTGAAAATAGTGTTAAAATACATGTGTACAAAAATTCTGCCGTTGCCAGCGGCACCCTGTATCTGAATCAGAAGATCACAGAGACGGCAGATACGGAAATTCTGACGATTGAAAGGAACGAACAGGATGAGTCTAACGGAACTGATGGTTGACATTCCAGCAGAACATGAGAATAATGTATTTGGGCAGTTTGACAACTATGCAAAGAAGATCGAGCGCACCTTCCGCGTGACTCTGATCGCGCGGGACGGCGCAGTGAAGGTCCTGGGGGAAGGCGCGGCGGCAGAGAAGGCCAGGCGTGTCCTGACCCAGCTTACGGAACTTTCCAGGCGGGGCAATATCATTACCGAACAGAATGTGGATTACGCCATTTCCCTGGTATTCGAGGATCAGGAGGAGGCCCTTGTGGAGATCGACAGGGACCTGATCTGCTATACCCTTCAGGGGAAGCCCATCAAGCCCAAGACACTGGGACAGAAGAAGTATGTGGATGCCGTCAAGGGCGGCATGGTCACCTTCGGACTGGGACCTGCCGGAACGGGAAAGACCTATCTGGCCATGGCCATGGCGGTCACCGCATTTAAAAATAACGAGGTAAGCCGGATCATCCTGACCCGGCCGGCCATCGAGGCAGGAGAGAAGCTGGGCTTCCTTCCCGGCGACCTGCAGAGCAAGATCGATCCCTACCTGCGTCCGCTCTATGACGCCCTGTACCAGATCATGGGGGCGGAGGCTTTTTTGAAAAATTCCGAAAAGGGGCTGATCGAAGTGGCGCCTCTGGCATACATGAGGGGACGTACACTGGACAACGCGTTTATCATTCTGGACGAGGCTCAGAATACGACGCCTGCCCAGATGAAAATGTTCCTGACCCGGATCGGCTTTGGGTCCAAGGTTGTGATCACAGGGGATTCCACCCAGAAGGACCTGCCGTCGGGAACGGTATCGGGCCTGGATGTGGCGGTCAAGGTGGTCAAAAATATCGAAGACGTGAAGATCTGTACGCTCACCAGCAAGGACGTGGTGCGCCATCCGCTGGTCCAGAGGATCGTCAAGGCATATGAGGATTATGAGAAGAAGGAAATGCGCTCCGGAGGAAACGCGGGGCGGAACAGACGGCGGCGGAATTAACCTTTGGGCCTCGGAGAGGAAACTATTTGAAACATGCCGTGCCGTGTAAAGCGTATGACAGAACAGATAAAGGAGAATGACCGTGAGTACAGCGAGTATCTATTATGAAGAAGAGGGCGGCATCCGTCTGCCCTTTGACCCGGAGCCTGCCGCAAGGACAGTGATCGAGGAAACTCTGGAATATGAAGGATGCCCTTTTGAGGCGGAGGTGAATCTGCTTTTGACAACGGATGAGGAGATCCATACCATGAACCGGGAATTCCGGCAGATCGACGCCCCTACGGACGTGCTTTCATTTCCCATGCTGGAATATCAGACCCCGGGGGATTTTTCAGGCTTCGAAGAGGAGGAAGATTCCTTCGATCCGGAGTCGGGGGAGCTTCTGCTGGGGGATATCGTGATCTCCAAGGATAAGGTCCTGAGGCAGGCGGAGGAATACGGGCATTCCCCAAAGAGAGAATTTGCTTTTCTGATCGCCCATAGTATGTTACACTTATTTGGATATGACCATATGGAAGAGGACGAACGCCTGGTCATGGAACAAAAGCAGCGGGAGATCCTGGAGCGTGTGGGAATCCTGCGGTAAAAAATGCGGACAGATCAGCAATGTTTTGTGATGCGCACTAAGGTTTACGGAGGATATGAATGTCTGAGATACAGGGAAGAAAACGAAAACAAAAAAAAGATGATTTTCTGATGCAGGGCATGATCCTCGCTGTAGCAATGGTTCTGACCAAGGTGATCGGGGTGGTCTACCGGATTCCCCTGACCAATATCCTGGGGGACGAGGGGATGGGGTTTTATGGCTATGCCTTTGAGGTGTATGCCTTGACCCTCATGCTGTCCTCCTTAAGCATCCCTACGGCCGTCTCCAAGCTGGTGGCCGCAAGGGTGGCCATGCGGCAGAGGCGCAATGCGTTCCGGGTATTCGTCTGCGCGTTTATGCTGTCCGCGGCGGTGGGCATCGTCGTGACGCTGCTGATCTTTTTCGGCGCGGATGCCATTTCCCTGCATATGATGAAATCTCCACTCAGCGCATATGCCTTAAAGGTCCTGTCGCTGGGTCTGGTCATCGTAGCGATCCTGGGAGTCTTAAGAGGGTATTTCCAGGGGCTCGGGACCATGCTGCCGACTGCGGTGTCCCAGATCATCGAGCAGGTCATCAATGCGGTGGTCAGCATCGTGGGAGCCAGCATCCTGTTCGGCATCGGGACGGAGGCGGCGCAGAAGAACGGAGAAGAGCTGCTCGCCCCGGCATACGGAGCCGCGGGAGGAACGCTGGGAACGGTGGCAGGCGCGCTGTTCGCCCTGATCTTTCTGGGCTTCTCATTTTTGATCTACCGCCCGGTGATCTACCGGCAGATCCGCATGGACCATATCCGAAAGCGAGAGAGCTACGGGCGGATCCTGAAGATCTTGCTTCTGACGATCGCTCCGGTGATCTTCAGCACGGCCATTTACAATATCAATCAGATCCTGGATCTGACCATATTTAACAGCATCATGTCCGCGCAGGGGTATACGGAAAAGGAATATATGGCCATGCAGGGGATCTTTACCGGAAAATACAATACGCTGATCAATGTGCCCCTTGCCATGGCAAACGGACTGGCGGCATCGGTGATCCCCAGTCTGACGGCCGCGGTGACCCAGCGGGACCGGAAGCAGATCCACAGTAAGATCTCCCAGACGCTGAAGCTTACCATGGTGATCGCCATGCCCTGCTTTATCGGATTTATCGTACTGGCATCTCCGCTGATGGTGTTTCTGTTCAATGACGACAGCAAGACACCGGCGGCGTTGCTGATGCTTGGGGCTGTTACCGTGGTGCTGTACTGCTACGCCACGATCGCCAATTCCATCCTGCAGGGTCTGGATGAGATGGGGACGCCGGCCAGGAATGCCGGGATTTCTCTGATCGTGCACCTGATCGCGCTGTTTATCATGCTTGTGGTACTGAAATGGAACATCTACGCGCTGGTAGGGAGCAATATCGTGTTTTCCCTCTGTATGTGCGTTCTGAACAGCAGCGGGATCCGAAGCGCCTGCGGCTACCGGCAGGAGGTGGACCGGACGTTTCTCAGGCCGCTGACAGCAGCTCTGATCATGGGAATTTTTACGTATCTGGCGCATTTGCTTTTGGATATAACCATCGGCGGGCGGTTTATCCCGGTTGCAGGGGCCATTGTGATCGCGGTGATCGTATATGTGTTCGCCGCTTTGAAGCTGGGCGTATTCACGGGCCAGGACATCAAGGATCTGCCCCAGGGAAAGAAGATCTATCGGATCTGCAGAAAATATCATCTGCTGCCGAGATAAGGAGCTGCAAAACATAAATGATACAGATCCTGACGTTTTTTTAGATATCAAACGCTTCGGAATGAATAAATTTTGATAAAAAAACCAATACTTCGTATAAAAGGAGCTGCTGTGAACGGCGGCAAGAGGAGTGAATCCTTATGAAGCAGAAGTATTATATTGGTTTTTTTATGACGGTATTTTTTATGGTCTCCCTGCTCGGTATCGGATACCAGATGAGCTACCAGTATGTCGTGGACAGGCATGCGGCGCAGGTAAAGGCGGAACAGGAGCAGGAGCAGGAGCGGGAACAGATTCCGGAGGCCCCGAAGGAGGAGCTGGTTACCACCAGGGGGACCGCCCAGAAGAATGAAGGGTATTATCTCTGCGCTCTGCAGGGATATGTGGTGGTCTATCTGGGCGATCATGAGACGATCTATGAGATGACGGAGATTCCCCTCGACACCCTGCCGGACAATGTACGCTCGGAGGTGGAGTCCGGGAAGTATGTGGAGACGGCCAGGGAATTGTATGGATTTTTAGAGAATTATTCCAGTTGAAAGGACAGGCGCTATGGACGAACAGAAGATAAAAAGGATTAATGAATTATACAGGAAATCAAAGGCGGAAGGACTGACCGGGGAGGAGCGCAAGGAGCAAAAGCTTCTTCGGGAAGAATATCTGGAGAGCATCCGGGGGAATTTGAGAAGCCAGCTCAACAAGATCGACATCAGAGAAAAGGATGGAACCATCGTAAATCTTGGTGAAAAATATGGAAACAAAAAAGGAAATTAGAGCCCGTGCATTGAAAGAACGCGGGGCACTGCCGCTCCAGGCCAGAGAAGCATACGGCCGGGAGATCCTCAGGCTAGCGGCGGCCCATCCGTTTTTTCAAAATGCCCGGGAGATTTATTGTTATGCCTCCTTTCGGGATGAGGTGCCTACTTTTAGCCTGATGGAGGAGGCATGGAAAGCCGGGAAGCGGGTTGCGGTTCCGCGTGTAACGGACGGACAGGAGATGGAGTTCTGTTACATAGAAAGCCTTTGCGCTCTGCGGCCGGGATATTGCGGAATCCCGGAGCCAGACGGACTGCAGGCACAAAAGGCAGTGCCGCGCATGTCCAGCGCGGACGGACAGGAAATGCCCGGGAACAGATTCGGGCCGGAGAGCCAGTCTGCCGCCGGGAGGGGCTTGTCTGGAAGAGAATACGGTGATATACTGATGATTCTGCCGGGCGCCGCATTTGACAGGAAGGGAAACCGGATCGGATACGGAAGAGGATTTTACGACCGGTATCTGCAGCATGCTCCTCAGTGCCGCCGGATGGGGCTGGCGTATTTTGTGCAGTGTGTGGAAGAGATTCCGGCGGGCCCCTGGGATATCCCCGCGGAGGCCGTCATCACAGAGAAAGGAAATTATGTACATGTGGAATGAATTGCCGAAGGATCCCATGATCCTGCTGAGTTTGGTCAATACAAAGCTTCGAAATCATTATGACTCGCTGGATGCGTTTTGTCAGGATATGGGGATTGAAAAACAGGAACTGACAGACAGGCTGGGGCAGATTGACTATGAATATATGGAAGAAAGGAATCAGTTCGTATGACGATAGATTTGGATAAGATCGATTTAAGCACAGCGGCTCCTGCCGAAGAACCGGCGCGTCAGTTTTATTTCCTGGTGAAGTGCCGGGAATGGGTGAAGAGCTTTGAGCAGAAGTACGGACGCCCTCCCAGGTCCCATGTGACCACCTTCGGCTGCCAGATGAACGCACGGGATTCGGAAAAGCTGGAGGGGATCCTGAAGAACGCCGGATATGTGGAAGAGCCGGACGAAAAAAAGGCGGATTTTGTTATTTTCAATACCTGCACTGTGCGGGAGAACGCCAACCAGCGGCTGTACGGAAGGCTGGGACAGTTAAGCCGCGGCAGGAAGCAGAATCCGGAGATGAAGATTGCGCTGTGCGGCTGCATGATGCAGGAGGCAGAGGTCCTGGAAAAGCTGCAAAAAAGCTATTCCTTTGTGAGCCTGGTATTCGGGACCCACAACATCTATAAATTCGCGGAGTTGCTTTCTGCCTGCCTGGATGCAGACCGGATGCTGATCGACGTGTGGGAGGATACGGACAAGATCGTAGAGGACATTCCCAGCGAACGGAAGTTTTCCTTCAAATCCGGGGTCAATATCATGACCGGGTGCAACAATTTCTGCAGCTACTGCATTGTCCCCTATGTCAGAGGGCGGGAGCGAAGCCGGAGGCCTGAGGATATCCTGCGGGAGATTCAGGCATTGGCATCAGACGGTGTGGTAGAGGTCATGCTGCTGGGGCAGAATGTCAATTCCTATGGGAAGACCCTGGAGCATCCCATCAGCTTTGCGGAGCTTCTGACCAAGATTGAACAGATCGACGGACTGGAACGGATCCGGTTCATGACCTCCCATCCCAAGGATCTTTCCGATGAACTGATCGAAGTGATGGGAACGTCCAAAAAGATCTGCAGGCATCTCCATCTTCCGGTCCAGTCCGGAAGTACCCGGATTCTGGAGAAGATGAACCGCAGGTATACAAAAGAACATTATCTGATGCTGACGGAAAAGATCCGCCGCGCCGCGCCTGAGATTTCCCTGACCACGGATATCATTGTCGGCTTTCCGGGGGAGACGGAGGAAGATTTTCAGGAGACTCTGGACCTTGTCCGCCGGGTGCGCTATGACGCTGTGTTTACCTTCCAGTATTCCAGAAGAACGGGCACGCCTGCTGCCGTCATGGAAGGGCAGGTGACGCCGGAGGTGATGAAGGACCGGTTTGACCGTCTGCTTGCAGAGGTACAGGCCATTTCCTCGGAGGTCTGCAGCGTACATACAGGTTCCGTCCAGGAGGTACTGGTGGAATCTGTAAATGACCATGACCCGGCGCTTCTGACCGGGCGCATGAGCAACAACCTGCTGGTGCATTTCCCGGGGGATCCATCCCTCATAGGGAAGCTTGCTTCTGTCAGGCTGAAGGAATGCAGGGGGTTCTATTACCTTGGCGAAGGAGGACATGTTTTGACGTGAAACGGATAAGTGAATACTTTTTTATCTGGGCCCTGGGAGGGATCCTGTACTATACCATTGAAGTGACATTCCGGGGATTTTCCCACTGGTCCATGTTCGTGCTGGGCGGCTTCTGCCTGCTGTTCTTTGGATGGCAGGGCCTGCTGTTAAAATGGCAGGATCCCCTCTGGCTCCAGGTGCTTCGATGCACCCTGTTTGTAGGGGCGGGGGAATTCATTACGGGCATGATCGTCAATAAGTGGATGAAATGGGAAGTGTGGGATTATTCCAATCAGCCACTGCAGCTGTTCGGGCAGGTCTGCGTCCCGTTTCTGATCCTGTTTTCCGGGCTCTGCGCGCTGGGGATCCTGCTGTCCGGATATCTGCTCCACTGGCTCTACGGGGAAGAGAAGCCCCATTTTCATGTGCTGTAGGCGCACGCATTTCGGAAGCTGTCCTGTTTCGATGTGATTCAGGCGCGGGCGCCTATCAGAATACGACAGAGAAATGAACGCTGTGTTTCATTGAGATACGAAAGGAAGGCAACGATTTGGCAGAATTAACACCAATGATGCAGAAATATATGGATACGAAAGCGGAATATCCCGGCTGTATCTTATTTTACAGGCTGGGAGATTTCTACGAGATGTTCTTTGAAGATGCCGTTACGGTGTCCCGGGAGCTGGAGCTGACCCTGACCGGGAAAAGCTGCGGGCTGGAAGAGCGGGCGCCCATGTGCGGCGTCCCTTATCATGCCGTGGACGGGTATCTCAACCGGCTGGTGGCCAAGGGCTACAAGGTGGCTATCTGTGAACAGACCGAGGATCCGAAGCAGGCAAAGGGGCTGGTCCGGCGTGAGGTGGTGCGGGTGGTCACGCCGGGCACGATCCTGGACAGCCAGATGATGGATGAATCCAGAAATAACTATATCATGTGTATCGTATATCTGGCGGACCGATACGGAGTCTCGGTGGCGGATGTGTCCACAGGGGATTACTTCGTGACGGAGCTGCCGGACGGCGGAAAGCTCAAAGATGAGATCTTCAAATTCACGCCTTCCGAGATCATCTGCAACGAGTCCTTCTATATGAGCGGAATGGATCTGGATGACTTAAAGGACAGGCTAAAGATCGCGCTGTATGCTCTGGATGCCTGGTATTTTGACGATGCTCTGTGCAGAAAAAACCTTCTGGAGCATTTTCAGGTCAAGACACTGGACGGGCTGGGGCTGGGAGACCTGGACTGCGGCGTGATCAGCGCGGGGGCATTGCTCCAGTATCTTCTGGAGACCCAGAAGAATAACCTGGCCCATATGACCCGCATTACACCCTATACCACGGGAAAATATATGATGCTGGACAGCTCCACAAGACGGAATCTGGAGCTGTGCGAGACGCTGCGGGAGAAGCAGAAGCGGGGGTCGCTGCTCTGGGTGCTGGACAAGACCCGCACCGCCATGGGAGCGCGGACGCTGCGGAAGTATGTGGAGCAGCCCCTGATCGAGCAGGGGGAGATCGAGCGGCGGCTGGACGCCGTGGCCGAGTTAAAGGACGCGGCCATCAGCCGGGAGGAGATCCGGGAATACTTATCTCCGGTCTACGACCTGGAACGGCTGATCACCAAGATTACCTACGGCACCGCCAATCCCCGGGATCTGACGGCTTTTTCCGGTTCTCTGGAAATGCTGCCTCATGTCCGGTACATATTGGAGGAAATGCACTCTGACCTGCTCTGTGAGGTCCGGGAGAATCTGGACACCTTAGAGGACCTCTGCTCCCTGGTCAAGTCGGCCATTGCGGAGGAACCGCCTCTTGCCATGAAGGAGGGGAACATCATCCGGGACGGCTACAACCAGGAGGTGGATACCCTGCGCCGGGCCAAATCCGAGGGCAAGGGGTGGCTTGCCAGGCTGGAAGAGGAAGAGCGGGAAAAGACCGGGATCAAGAATTTAAAGATCAAATACAACAAGGTATTCGGTTATTATCTGGAGGTGACCAATTCCTACAAGAACATGGTGCCTGACTATTTCACGCGCAAGCAGACCCTTGCCAACGCAGAGCGGTATATCACGCCGGAGCTCAAAGATCTGGAGGATACCATCCTGGGGGCGGAGGACAAGCTGTATGCCCTGGAATATGAGCTGTACTGCACGGTCCGGGATACTATTGCCGGGGAGGTGGAGCGGATCCAGCGGACGGCCGGGGCTGTCGCGGAGCTGGATGTATTTTCCACATTGGCTCTGGTGGCGGAGCGGAACCATTATGTAAGGCCCCAGATCAACGGGAAGGGCGTCATCGATATCAAGGACGGCCGTCATCCGGTGGTGGAGCAGATGATCCCGGACGGCTCTTTTATCTGCAACGATACGTTTCTCAATGACAAGAAACAGCGCATTTCCATCATCACCGGACCCAATATGGCAGGAAAGTCCACCTATATGCGGCAGACAGCCCTGATCGTGCTGATGGCCCAGATCGGTTCCTTTGTGCCGGCGGCGAAGGCGGATATCGGCTTGGTGGACCGGATTTTTACCCGAGTGGGAGCGTCAGACGACCTGGCATCCGGCCAGAGCACCTTTATGGTAGAGATGACGGAGGTGGCCAACATCCTTCGCAATGCCACGGCCAAAAGCCTTCTGATCCTGGATGAGATCGGAAGGGGGACCAGCACATTTGACGGGCTGTCCATTGCCTGGGCGGTGGTGGAGTATATCAGCGATGCCAGGCTTTTGGGCGCCAAGACTCTGTTTGCCACCCATTACCATGAGCTGACGGAGCTGGAGGGGAAGATCGAGCATGTCAATAATTACTGCATCGCCGTCAAGGAAAAGGGCGATGATATTGTGTTCCTGCGTAAGATCGTCAAGGGCGGCGCGGATAAGAGCTACGGGATCCAGGTGGCCAAGCTGGCGGGAGTGCCGGACCTGGTCATCACCCGGGCCAAGGAAATCGTGGAGGAGCTTTCAGACGGGGATATCACAGACCGGGTCAGCGAGATCGCGGTGAAGTGTCCCCAGAAGCCGCAGAAAAAGGTGAAATCCAGGAAATATGATGAGGTGGACCTGACACAGTTTTCTCTCTTTGACACTGTTCAGGACGACGATGTGCTGGAAGAGCTGAAAAATATCGATGTGGGCAATCTGACACCCATCGACGCGCTGAATACCATTTACCGGTTACAGAATAAATTGAAGAACCGATGGTAAGAAAACGTGCGGGACGGGACAGAGGAAATCCGCAGTCGGACGCGCGGGAGACAGACGGAAATACATGACGGGTGTTCTCATAGAAATAAGGAGGCAGGCTATGGCACGGATTCAGGTTTTGGATCAGACGACAATTGATAAGATCGCCGCGGGAGAGGTCATTGAGCGGCCGGCTTCCATCGTCAAGGAGCTGGCGGAAAATGCCATTGATGCCGGGGCAAATACGCTCACGGTGGAGATCGAGGACGGGGGGATCACCCTAATCCGGATCACGGACAACGGGTGCGGCATCCTGAAAGAGGATATCCGAAATGCGTTTCTGCGCCATTCCACGAGCAAAATTCGGTGCGTGGAGGATCTGTCCCGGATCACATCTCTGGGCTTTAGGGGGGAAGCTCTGTCCAGCATTGCCGCTGTGACGAAGGTGGAGCTGGTAACGAAGCCGAAGGAGGAAACCTTCGGCGTCCGGTATGTGATCGAAGGCGGACGGGAGATATCCATGGAAGAGACCGGGGCGGCAGACGGGACCACATTTGCTGTGCGGCAGCTTTTTTACAATGTGCCTGCCCGCAGGAAGTTTTTGAAGACCGCCATGACGGAGGCCGGACATGTGCAAGATCTTCTGATGCGCCTGGCGCTTTCCCATCCAGAGGTGGCTTTCCGCTTTTTGAATAACCGGCAGGAAAAGCTGAGGACCTCCGGGAGCGGGAAGTTGGATGAGGTGATCTACAATCTCTATGGGCGGGATGTGGCGTCCAACCTTCTGGAGCTGGATCATCCGGCAGACGGCATCCGCATCCGGGGCTACATCGGCAAGCCGGTGATCACCCGGGGAAACCGGAATTTTGAGACCTTTTTTGTGAATGGAAGATATGTGAAAAGCGCCATGATCTCCAAGGCGCTGGAGGATGCCTGCAAGGATTTCATGATGCAGCACAAATTTCCCTTTGCGGTGCTGGCATTTGAGATCGATACCGAGCAGGTGGACGTGAATGTCCATCCCACAAAGATGGAGCTGCGCTTTCAGAAGCAGCAGGAGGTCTACAACACGGTCTTTGAAGGGATTCACAGAAGACTTCTGGAACCGGAATTGATTCCTCAGGTAGAGGTGCCGGAGCCGAAAACTATGCCGGAGGAGGATACGGCTAAGGGAGAGGGCGCATGCGGATCAGAGGCCAAAGCTGTGCCCGGGGGAGGAACGGAGGAAGCCAGCCGGATGCCCGCTGGGAGCCCATTCCTGCTCAAACCGAAGAAAACGGGAATGGAGCAGGAAATCCAGGACGAGGACTATTTTATCCGGAAAATGCGGGAGCGCGTGCTGGAGTATCATGAGAATTTAAAGGCATCCGCAGAAACGGCGGGGGCAGAAAGCCTGCCGGATTCCGATTATGATAAAGCATCCGATTTTGGACTTGAACAGAGGAAAGTAAGCGATCAGGAGAACAGATCGTCCGCAGCCCGTGACAGAACAGCGGCTTTTGGCCGCGGAACCATGCCCGGGTTCCTCCGCGAAAACCAGGAATACCACACATCCGGGAAGCCGCAGGCCCTTCGGGAGGATATCCAGGCAAAGCAGATGGATTTGTTCGAGGAGAAGCTGTTAAAACGGGACATCCGCGCAGAGTATAAGCTGGTGGGCCAGGTATTCGACACCTACTGGCTTGTCCAGTTTCAGGACAACCTGTACATCATTGACCAGCATGCCGCCCACGAGCGTGTCCTGTATGAACGCACATTGAAGGAGATGAAAAACCGGGAGTATACCTCGCAGTACTTAAGCCCGCCGGTGATCCTGACCCTTTCCATGCAGGAGGCACGGCTGCTGGATGAACACATGGACCGGTTTCAGCGGATTGGTTTCGAGATCGAGCCCTTCGGCGGAAAGGAATATGCAGTCCGCGCAGTCCCCGCCAACCTGTTTGGGATCGCCAAAAAGGAACTCCTTCTGGAAATGCTGGATACCCTGTCGGACAGTGTGAACACGTCCATGACGCCGGAGCTGATTGATGAAAAGGTGGCGTCCCTGTCCTGCAAGGCTGCGGTGAAGGGGAACAGCCGTCTCTCTGCCCAGGAGGTGGATGCGCTGATCGGGGAACTGCTGTTATTATCCAACCCCTATCACTGTCCCCACGGACGCCCCACGATCATCGCCATGTCAAAGCGGGATCTGGAGAAAAAGTTTAAGAGGATCGTATAAATGATGAAACAACCACTGATCATACTGACAGGACCTACCGCAGTCGGGAAGACGAAGATGTCCATCGCCCTGGCAAAGGCGGTCGGCGGGGAGATCATTTCCGCAGATTCCATGCAGGTCTACCGCCAGATGGACATCGGCTCCGCGAAGATCCGTCCGGAGGAAATGGACGGGATCCGGCACCATCTGATCGATGTGCTGGATCCGGACGAGGCGTTCCATGTGGTCCGTTTTCAGGAGATGGCAAAGGCGGCTATGGACCAGATCTACGGGAGGCACAAGATCCCGATCCTGACAGGGGGAACGGGGTTTTATATCCAGGCCGTTTTATATGACATCGACTTTACGGAAAACGGAGGCGACAGCGCATACCGGAGAGAACTGGAAGGACTGGCACGGGAGAATGGGCCGGAATTTCTCCATCGGATGCTTGCGCAGGTGGATGCCCGGTCCGCGGAGGAGATCCACGCCCACAATGTGAAGAGGACCATCCGCGCGCTGGGATATTTCCATCAGACCGGGAAAAAAATATCGGAGCACAATCAGGAGCAGAGGGAAAAGGAATCTCCCTATAACTTTGCCTATTTTGTATTGAACGACGAACGGCAGCGCCTGTATGAGCGGATTGACCGCCGGGTGGACGAGATGCTGGAGGACGGGCTGGAGGAAGAGGTGATCCGGCTTAAGGATCGCGGCTTTACAAGGGACATGGTCTCCATGCAGGGTCTTGGATATAAGGAAATGCTGGATTATCTGGAAGGAAACTGCTCCTTAGAGGAGGCCGTCACGATCATCAAACGGGATACCCGGCATTTCGCGAAGCGGCAGATCACCTGGTTTAAGCGGGAGCGGGATGTGATCTGGCTTGACAAGGACAAAGCGGATCATAATGAGGATGTATTATTAAACCAGATGCTTGGTGAACTGAAAAGACGGCAGATCGTATGACGCGCATGGAACTGCATTTTACACTGTGAAGAAAAAAGAGCAGGAAAAAGGAGAAACAGATCAAATGGAACAGTTAAAGATATACAAAAGCCTTGGAATCTCGGAGGAAGTATTCGCGGCCGGAGAACGTCTGGAGCAGGAGCTGATGCCCCGGTTTCTGGAATTTGACAAAACGGCGGAATTAAACCAGTTAAAGGTACTGGGGGCCATGCAGAAGAACCGGGTCAGCGCGGAGTGCTTCCAGTATTCCACCGGATACGGATACAATGACAACGGAAGGGATACGCTGGAACGTGTTTACGCAGATACCTTTCACACGGAGGCGGCTCTTGTCCGTCCCCAGATCACCTGTGGGACACACGCTCTGGCATTGGCATTGTCCGCGAATCTGCGTCCGGGAGACGAACTCTTGTGCCCTGTGGGAAAGCCTTATGATACCCTGGAAGAGGTGATCGGGATCCGGCCCTCCAGAGGGTCTCTGGCGGAATACGGGGTCACCTACCGGCAGGTGGAATTGAAAGAAGACGGATATTTCGACTATCCGGCCATTGAGCGGAGCCTGAATGAAAAGACCAGGCTGGTCACGATCCAGCGCTCCAAGGGCTATCAGACCCGGCCCAGCTATTCCGTGGAAAAGATCGGGGAGCTGATTGCCTTTATCAAGGGGATTCGTCCGGACGTGATCTGTATGGTGGATAACTGCTACGGTGAATTTGTAGAGGCCAAAGAACCCAGCGACGTGGGCGCGGACATGGTGGTAGGGTCTCTGATCAAGAATCCGGGAGGCGGACTGGCGCCCATCGGCGGTTATGTGGCAGGCCGGGAAGATCTGATCGAGAACTGCGGGTGCCGCCTGACCTCTCCGGGATTGGGCCGGGAGGTGGGAGCTTCCCTGGGTGTGACGCAGTCTTTCTACCAGGGCTTTTTCCTGGCTCCTGTGGTGGTCAGCAGCGCCTTAAAAGGAGCCGTATTTGCGGCCAATCTCTATGAGCGGCTTGGCTTTTCCGTGATTCCGAACAGTGTGGAATCCAGGCATGATATCATCCAGGCCGTAACGCTTGGGACCCCGGAGGGCGTGGTTGCGTTCTGTCAGGGCGTACAGGCGGCGGCCCCGGTGGACAGCTACGTGACCCCGGTTCCTTGGGCCATGCCGGGCTATGACAGTGATGTGATCATGGCGGCAGGGGCATTTGTACAGGGATCCTCCATTGAGCTGAGCGCGGACGGACCCATCAAGCCGCCTTATGCCGTGTATTTCCAGGGCGGACTCACCTGGCCCAGCGCAAAGCTGGGGATTCTGCAGTCGCTGCAGTATCTGGCCAATGCAGGACTGGTGTCCGGCCGCCAGATTGATGCCCTGTGAAACGGCCGGATGGCCTGGGATGCTCCTGGGTATACTATACAGAACAGGAGAATCCATACATCACACGCTTTAGGGACTGCGGGGGATGTAGTGCATTCCATACAGTTCTTTAGAAAGAAGGAGGGCGGAAATGGGAAATGTAACCATCATAGGGGGCGGGGCTTCCGGCCTGACGGCGGCCATCACCGCAGCGTCTGCCGGGGCCAGGGTGACTCTGATCGAGCAGAATGACCGGGTGGGGAAAAAGATTTTATCCACCGGAAACGGAAGATGCAACTATACCAATCTGCACCAGGAGCCTTCCTGCTATCATTCGGAGGATCCGTCCTTCCCATGGGGGATCATCCAGCAGTTTGATGCCGGAGAAACCGTAAAATATTTCCGAGAGCTGGGTATTTTTCCCAAAAACCGGGAGGGCTACCTGTATCCCAATTCCGACCAGGCATCCTCGGTCCTGGATGTGCTTCGGATGGAATGCCGGAGGCTCCATGCGGAGATAAGGACAGACTGCAGATGTACAGAGATCCGGCCGAAAAAAAACGGGTTTCGCCTGAAAACCACATCAGGAGAATTTCCTGCGGACCGAGTGATCCTGGCCGCAGGATCCGCGGCGTCAGCCGTGGCCGGAAGCGGGGATCTGGGCTACCGGCTTGCCAGACAGCTGGGACACCGGATCGTACCGGTGGTTCCGGCGCTGGTCCAGCTCCGGTGCCGGGAGGACTTTTACAAAAGCATCTCCGGAGTGCGGGTGGCTGGAGCCGTTGAGATCTTTGCGGATCAGGTCTGCATTGCCCGGGACCGGGGAGAGATCCAGCTGACCAATTACGGAATCTCCGGCATCCCGGTTTTTCAGGTGAGCGGCGCGGCGGCCCGGGCATTATATCACAGACAGTCTGTGAAGGCGGTGCTGGACTTCATGCCGGATATGGAATGGAAAGCCTTTCTGGACTTTTTGAAGGAACGGACCCGGATCCGACCGGAAAAAACACTGGAGGAGTTCTTTGTAGGGCTGTTCCCCAAAAAGCTGTGGGATCTGTGGCTCCGTCTCAGCGGACTTTCCCGGAGCCAGGCCGTGGGGACGCTTAGGGATGGACAGATGGAAGCGCTGACCCGCCTGATCCGGCAGTTTGAAACCAACGTCACCGCCGCCAATTCCTTTGCCCAGGCACAGGTCTGCCGGGGAGGCGTAGATACCCGGGACGTGGATCCAGGGACACTGGAATCCCGTTTGATCCCGGGGCTTTATTTTGCGGGGGAGGTGCTGGATGTGGACGGACTCTGCGGCGGGTATAACCTGCAGTGGGCATGGTCCAGCGGCCATGTAGCGGGAAAGGAGGCGGCCCATGCTAAGGCTTAGTCAGATCCGGCTTCGGCCGGGACACAGTGAACAGGAGCTGGAGGACAGGCTCCGAAAACTTTTAAATCTGAAAAAATCAGAACCTTTGGAATATCGGATTTTCAAACAGTCCATTGATGCCAGAAAAAAGCCGGATATTTTTTATACCTATACGGTAGATGTGAAGCTCCGGCAGGAGGAGGCTGTTCTGAAGCGGGCTGGCCAAAAGAAACAGAGGCCCGGACAGATTGAAAAGCAGGAAGAGGTTCTCTACCAGCCACCGGCTCATGGAGCAAAAAAGCTTTCCCACAGGCCGGTGGTAGCTGGGGCAGGCCCTGCCGGACTGTTCTGTGCCTGGCTCCTGGCACGGGAGGGGTATCGGCCGCTGCTGTTGGAAAGAGGCGCTCCGGTGGAGGAGCGGATCCGGGATGTGGAGGCGTTCTGGAAGGGTGGACCTCTGGATCCAGAATCCAATGTTCAGTTTGGGGAGGGCGGCGCGGGCACCTTTTCCGACGGAAAGCTGAATACCCTGGTGAAGGATGCCTGCGGCCGGAACCGTCTGGTGCTGGAGGCCTTTGTCCGTTTCGGCGCGCCGGAGCAGATCCTGTACGAGCAGAAGCCGCACATCGGTACGGACATTCTTTCCCGGGTGATCCGAAATCTGCGGGAGGAGATCCGGCAGTCAGGCGGGGAGATCCGGTTTCACAGCCGTCTCACCGGCCTCACCTGCGCAGAGAACGCAGAGGGCCGCAGCCTTCGGCAGATCACAGTCAATGACATGGAGGAGATTCCCGCAGAGGTCCTGGTGATCGCCGTCGGGCACAGCGCCCGGGATACTTTCAGGATGCTGCTGGACAGCGGGATTCCCATGCAGGCCAAGGCCTTTGCGGTGGGGGTGCGCGTGGAGCATCCCCAGCAGATGATCCAGAAAGTCCAGTACGGAAGCTGCTGGGCCGGGAAGCTGCCGGCCGCATCCTATAAGCTGTCGGAAAATCTGGACAACGGGCGGGGCGTGTATACTTTCTGCATGTGTCCGGGAGGGTATGTGGTCAACGCATCCTCCGAGGCGGGGCGGATTGCCGTCAACGGCATGAGCTACCACGGCCGGGCGGGAATCAATGCCAACAGTGCGGTGATCGTGACCGTATCTCCCAAAGATT
The DNA here is from genome assembly GCF_056796775.1 of Schaedlerella sp. Lineage (NCBI taxonomy): Bacteria > Bacillati > Bacillota > Clostridia > Lachnospirales > Lachnospiraceae > Schaedlerella > Schaedlerella sp. The sequence goes on along the minus strand of NZ_JBQIKP010000001.1, from coordinate 21,117 downwards.
TTGGGAATGATCATCCCCTAGCCGGGGTAGAGTTTCAGCGCCGGCTGGAAGCTACTGCGTACCGGGAGGGACAGGGCAGGATTCCGGTGCAGCGCTTCGGGGACTTCTGCAGAAATGTGCGGACAACGGCGCTGGGAATGATCCTGCCCCAGATCAAAGGGGAATATAGACTGGCAAATGTGCGGGGGATCTTCCCGGAAGAGCTGGCGGACTCCCTGCAGCGTGGGATCTGCGCCATGGACAAAAGGATTCCCGGATTTGCGAGGGAGGATATGGTACTGTCCGGCGTGGAGAGCCGGACCTCCTCGCCGGTGCGGATGATCCGGGGAGATACGATGGAATGTGAGATTGGCGGGATCTATCCCTGCGGCGAAGGGGCCGGATACGCAGGGGGGATCATGTCGGCGGCCATGGATGGGGTGAAAGTGGGGGAAGCGATCATTGGGCGGTTTAGGGGGCTGTGAGTGAATGGGATCTCCCAATCGTCCGTTTCTATTCACAGCCGCCACTCCAAACGCATGCGCAAAAACAGCCGGCAAGCCGGCTGCAGCTGCGCCACAGCTTGATTTTTTGCTTATGTGTTTGGAGTGACTGCTTCCCGCCGCAGGAGAACCGGCAGACAGATTCTTACAAGCGAGCTTGACGAATCTGTCTGCCGGTTCTCCTGCGGCTGTGAATAGAAACTGGTGTTTCACAAAAATTTCAGATTCGAAACCTGTACACGATTTTCAAATTATGGTAAAATACGTGTTATGTGCTGTGCCATCTTCATAGCAGGTAAAAACATATGAAAACAATGAAAGAACTGAACATGGAAGAACGTCCTTATGAGAAGTGCGAACGTTTTGGGCCGGAGAACCTGACGGACAGTGAGCTGTTAGCGGTTCTTCTGCGGACCGGGACGCGGGGGGAGAACATCGTGGAGCTGGCGAAGCGGATCCTGTATTCGGATCAATTCCAGGGAGGGCTTCTCGGTATCCACCGCTGGTCTTTTGAACAGCTGACCCGGATCAAGGGGATCGGCAAGGTCAAGGCCACCCAGATTCTCTGTCTCTGTGAGCTTGCCAAAAGGCTTTCCAAGGCGAGCGCTGGGCCGGAACTGAACTTCAATATTCCCAGCACCATTGCGCGCTATTATATGGAGGATCTGCGGCATCAGAAGCAGGAGACCATGAAGCTTTTGCTGCTGAATACCAAGTCCAGGCTCATAGGAGAGACGGATATTTCCAGGGGGACCGTCAACACGTCGGTCATTTCTCCAAGGGAATTGTTTGTAGAGGCTCTGCAGAAGGACGCTGTGTCAATCATCCTGCTCCATAACCATCCCAGCGGCGATCCCACGCCCAGCAGGGAGGATATTCTTGTCACCAGGAGAGTGTATGAGGCCGGTATGATGATCGGTGTGGAGCTTCTGGACCATATCGTCATAGGTAATAACTGCTACAGCAGCATGAGGGAGCAGGGGATCCTGAACTAAGGGACTGTATGCTCCGAAAAAAGGAAGTGTAACGGATGTTTCGGAATATTTACGGGCTGGATTTGGGAACCTACGAGATCAAGGTTTTTGATAAAAAAAGAGATTTTATCTGGAAAGAACGAAATATCATTGCAAAAAAAGATCAGAAGTTCCTCTATGCGGCGGGAGATGAGGCATGGGACATGTTTGAGAAGGCGCCGGAGAATATCGAAGTACTGTTTCCCATGCAGGGCGGCGCGATCGCAAAGTTCGACGACATGCAGTGTCTCCTTCAGGAGCTTTTAAAAAAGGAACGCCCCTTTTACGGCGGCTCGGAATATCTGGTGGCGGTTCCCACGGATGTCACGGAGGTGGAGAAGCGGGCGTTCTATGACTTGGTCTGCCATTCCGCGGCCCGGGCCAGGACCGTCAGGATCGCGGAGCGGGCCATTGTGGATGCCATCGGCTTCGGGGTCAATGTGAACCGTACGGAGGGGATTTTTATCGTCAATATGGGCGGAGGCTCCACAGAGATCTCTGTTCTGTCCCGCGGCGGGATGGTCATGAACCGACTGATGAAGCTGGGCGGGGAGCATCTGGATCAGGCGATCCAGGATCAGGTACGGCATCACCTGGAATTTCTGATCGGCAGGCGCACAGCGGAGATGCTGCGCCAGGATTTCGGGATCTTCGAGGATGCCACCTGTACCGCAATCAACGTATCCGGCAGGAATCTGCGTACCAGGGTACCGGAATACCGGGAGATCCCGGTGGGGATGGTGAGGGCGGCCATGCGGGAGCCGCTGAAGGAATGTGTGTCGGAGATCCGGGCCATGTTCGACCGGACGCCTCCCACCGTGCGCGGCGGTCTGCAGAAGAACGGGATCTGCCTCACCGGAGGGCTGGCCAATTTAAAGGAGCTTTCTACATATCTGGAGGAAAGCACAGGTCTCGCGGTCCGAACAGTTTCCCGTCCGGAGCTCTGCGTGGTGGAAGGACTGAAGAAGATCATCCAGGACAAGCGGGCATATAAGGAATGGACCTATTCCCTGCTGGATGGGGATTACAAATGGTTAAGAAAGCTTTAAGACAGATTGCGGGGGGAACGATCATCCATTATGAAGAAAAAAAATCAGACGACCAATACAAATAAATATCTGCTTGCCGGATTGACCATGGTCTGTATCCTGCTGATGCTGCTGTCCGTATTCTATGAAAAGACAGCGGGACCGTTTAAGGTGCTTGCCAATCTTACGGTCATTCCGATGCAGCAGGGGTTCAATAAGGTGGGCAGTCTGCTCATCGATGTCAGTGAGAACTTCGGTACACTGGAGGAAGCGCGTAAATTAAATAAAAGCCTGCAGGCGCAGATTGATGAGCTGATCATGCAGAATAACAACCTGCAGGAGGAAAAATACGAGCTGGAGCGGCTCAGGGAATTGTACAAATTGGACCAGAATTACGCGGAATACGAAAAGGTCGGCGCCCGTGTGATCAGCAAGGATCCCGGAAACTGGTTCAGCAGCTTTACCATCGATAAAGGGAGCCTGAACGGGATTCGGGTGGATATGAACGTGATTGCGGGGAGCGGGCTGGTAGGGATCGTGACTGAGGTCGGGCCTACCTGGGCGACCGTGCGTTCCATTATTGATGATTCCAGCAATATGGGAGGCATGGTACTGTCTACCTCGGACACCTGTATCGTGCGCGGAGATCTGTCCCTGATCAATGACGGGAAGATGCGTTTTGAGCAGATGGAGAATAATGACAATAAGGTGGAGGTGGGCGAGCAGATCGTGACCTCTCACATCAGTGATAAATACCTGCAGGGGATTTTGATCGGTTATGTCAGCGAGGTCCAGGTAGATTCCAACAATCTGACCCGGTCCGGTTACCTGACCCCTGTGGTCAATTTCAAAAAGCTTCAGGAAGTGCTCGTCATTACGAAGACCAAGGCGGAGCTGACCGGAACCGACGTGACCCAGGAGGATGCAGGAGCAGCAGAACCGGCCGGAGCGGAGGCGGGAGGAGACGCCGGAGGGGGAACGGACGCTGAAGGCGGCCAGCCTGCGGAAAACGGAGCGGGAGAGGGCGCGCCTTCCGGAAATGAACCAGCGAACGGCCAGCCTGCGGAAAACGGAGCAGGGGAAAGCGCGCCTTCCGAAAACGGGGCAGGACAGGGAGCACCGGGGGATGCCGCGGCCGGGCCGGAAGGAACCGACTCCGGCGGGGAAGGCCCTTCCGGAGCGCCTCCGGCAGATGTACCGGAAGGGGAGTAACACGAATCAGGAGTAGGAAAGGAGAGGGATATGAAAGGAATCAAGATCAAACGTGTCATCGTGACGGCTCTGGCAGTGTGCGTCTGCTATATGCTGCAATGCACCCTGTTTCCCAGCCTGGCGCTGGCATCCGTCAAGCCGAATATCCTGATCATACTGACCGCTTCCTACGGATTCATGCGGGGGCCGAAGGACGGGATGCTGGTGGGCTTCTTTTCCGGGCTTCTGACAGACATCCAGTTTGGGAATATCCTGGGCTTTTACGCTCTGATCTATTTAGTGGCAGGCTATGTGAACGGACTGTTTGAACAGATGTATTATGACGAGGACATTAAGCTGCCTCTGGCGCTGGTGGGAGCAACGGAGTTCATCTACGGGCTGGTCATCTATCTGCTGATGTTCATGCTGCGGAGCGAATTTGATTTTTTACATTATCTGAGACATATTATCATACCGGAGCTCATATATACTATAGTAGTGACACTGGGACTTTATCCTCTCATACTTTTCATAAACCACAGGTTAGACGCAGAAGAAAAAAGGAGTGCAGGCAAATTTGTTTAGAAAAATCTCGAAAAGGATCAAAAAAACAATCATTCAGATCTCGGAATCCAGGCTCCTGGTCCTGATCCTGGTATTCTGCTTCCTGTATGCGGTCCTGATCAACAGGCTGTTTGGGCTGCAGATCGTCAAAGGCGAATACTATATGGATAACTATAAGCTGCAGATTCGGAAGGAACGGGATCTGCAGGGCACCCGGGGCAATATCTACGACCGGAACGGGGATCTGCTGGCCTACAATGAGCTGGCTTATTCCGTGGTCTTTGAAGATGATATCTCAGGAACCGAGGATCGGAATGAGACTCTCAACCGGATCATGGACGAGGTGATCCGGATCGTGGAATCTCATGGAGACAGTGTCATTCACAGCTTCGGGATCGTGCTGGATCCTGCCGGCAACTACCAGTTCACCCAGACCAATGAGACGCTCCGGCTTCGTTTTGTGGCCGATGTATACGGTCTGAGGACCATTGACGAGCTGACCAGGGAGCAGGAAAACGCGACGGCGGAGGAGCTGATCCATTACCTCTGCACCCATGAGATCTATGGTTATGACCTGGATGAAACGAAGCTGGACAGGGAGTATATCCTGAAGATGATCAATCTTCGGTATGCCATCAACCTGAACAGCTACCAGAAATATATTCCTACCGTGCTGGCCTCAGATGTGAGCGATGAGACCCGGTTCGCCATTATGGAAAACCTGGATCGGATGGCAGGCGTGGGTATTGAGACGGAATACCTGCGTAGATACACGGACAGCCAGTACTTTGCCTCTCTGATCGGGTACACCGGGAAGATTTCCCAGGAAGAATACGACGCCCTAGATGAAGATCAGAAGGAGCGGTATGCCTTGTCGGATATTGTGGGAAAATCCGGCATCGAGCAGGTCATGGACAATGTCCTCCAGGGGGATCGGGGAAGCCGGGTCTTCTATGTGGACAGCGTCGGCAAGGTGACGGAGGAGGTTAGCTTTGTGGAGCCGGGAGCCGGCAATGACGTGTATCTCACGATCGACAGGAAGCTGCAGCAGCAGACTTACCGGATCATTGAAGAGAAGATTGCGGGAGTGGTCCTTTCCAAATTGAGCACGATCATGAATTATGACCCCAGTCTGGAGAAGGATACAAAATATATCGTCATCCCGGCGGATGATGCCTACTTTGCCTTTATCGCGAATCAGATCATTGATGAACAGCATTTCGGCAAGGAAGATGCCGGGGCGGCGGAAAAAGAGGTGTATGCCGTATATGAAGCCCGGAAGACCACTGTCATGAACGAGATCCTGGCGGAGCTGAACGGCACCACCCCCTACCAGAGCCTGTCGGCCGAGATGCAGGGATATATGGATTATATGGAGACGATCCTGCTGGGAGGGATCCTGCTGGACGATGCCATTGACGCGGCAGACCCTACCTATCAGGCGTGGTCAAAGGATGAGAGCATCAGCATGAACCAATATCTGAATTATGCGATCTCCAAAAACTGGATTGATACTTCCCGGCTCAGCGAGTATATCTCATCCGAATATTCCGATGCGGCGGAGGTCTATCAGGCCATCCTGAGCTACCTGAAAGATTATTTGAGTTCGGATATGAATTTCGACAAACTTCTCTACAAATATCTTATAAAATCAGGGAGTATCTCAGGCGCGCAGATCTGTGCCATTGTATATGAGCAGGGAGCGCTGCCGATGGATGAGGGGACCTATAATGGCCTCCGCGCCGGAGGGATTGATTCTTTTGGCTGGCTGCATACGCAGATCCAGACGCTTTCGATCACGCCCGGGCAGCTTGCCCTGGAGCCATGTACAGGTTCCGCGGTGGTGAGTGATCCCAATACGGGAGAGGTGCTGGCCTGTGTGTCTTATCCGGGATATGACAATAACCGGTTGGCCAATACCATGGATTCCGATTATTATAATCAGCTTGTAACCGGGCTTTCCCGTCCGTTTTACAACAATGCCACACAGGAGACCACGGCTCCGGGTTCCACCTACAAGATGGTATCCTCCGTGGCTGCCCTGACAGAGGGTACCATCCAGGGAGATACCTACATCTCCTGCGGCGGCGCGTTTGAAGGGGTCACCCCGAATCCGCAGTGCTGGTCTTATCCCAATGGACACGGCGGGCTGAATGTGGTGGACGCGCTGAATCAATCCTGCAACGTATTTTATTATACTGTGGGATTCCAGTTCGGACTGGACAGGGAAGGAGGCTATGACAGCGACCGGGGGATTGAGGTCCTTCGGAAGTATGCGGAAGGGTTCGGCCTGGGAGAGACCTCCGGTCTTGAGATTCCAGAGACGGAGCCCAATATTTCCGATACGGATTCCGTGCTGTCGGCCATCGGACAGGGTACCAACAACTACACGGTGAGCCAGCTGAACCGCTATGTATCCACGGTCGCCAATAAGGGAACGGTGTACAAGCTGACCCTTCTGGACCGGACGACGGACGCCAACGGAAAGATCATCAAAAAGTATGAACCGATGGTGATCAATGAGATGAAGCGTGTTTCCAACAGCACATGGGATCTGGTCCACAACGGAATGATCGCCATGATCAACAGTACATCCAGCTTCAGCAATATGGGCGGACTCCAGATGGCTGGGAAGACGGGAACCGCGCAGCAGAGCGCCATCCATCCGGACCATGCGGTATTTGTAGGCTTCGCGCCTGCCGAGGAACCGGAAATCGCCGTGGCCGTGCGGATCGCCAATGGATATACCTCCGCTTACGCGGCGGAGATCGGAAGGGATATTGTAAGAGCAAAATATGAGCTTGTGGAAGAGGATGAGCTGATCACCGGAAAGGCGGCAGAACTTGGAGACGCGATTTCTGATTAGGAAGTGAGAAAAATATGGACAGGCTTGTTACGATCAAGAGCTGCAGGTACGGGATGGAGATCTATCTGGATCCGGAGACTTCCTTTGATGTCCTCCTGGAGCATATACGAGAGAAGTTCTGCAGCTCCGCCAGATTTTTTCAGGGGGCGCAGGTTGCGGTCTCCTTTCTGGGACGCAGGCTGAACTATACGGAAGAGCAGGCTGTTTTAAGCCTGATCGCAGATACTACGGAGATGGATGTCGTATGCGTCATAGACCAGGACCGGGAGCATGAGCTGGCTTACAGACGGGCTGTGGAAAAGACATTATCCGAGCTTCCGGTCAGGGACGGGCAGTTCTATCGGGGTACTTTAGGAAAAAGACAGGTGATTGAATCGGATACCAGCATCGTGATCCTGGGAAATGTGGAACCCGGGGCGTCTGTTATTGCGAAGGGGAACATTGTCGTTGTGGGCGCCCTGTACGGAAGCGCGCATGCCGGAGCCACAGGGAATCTGGATGCCTGTATCGCGGCCCTTTCCATGAGCCCCAGGTCTCTCAGGATCGGGGACATGGAAATCGGAAGCCGGGAGAGATACGGGAACGGTTTTCGGGATCAGGGACCCGGGATCGCGGCCGTTGACGGCGGCAGGATTTATCTTGATCCACTTGTAGAACAGCCATGAATCAGAAATTGCAGGAGGACAGCAAGAATGGGAGAAGTAATTGTCATTACATCAGGAAAAGGCGGAGTCGGCAAAACGACCACAACGGCAAATATCGGGGTCGGACTGGCTCAGGCAGGTAAAAAAGTGATCGTCATTGACACGGATCTCGGACTTCGGAATCTGGATGTGGTCATGGGACTGGAAAATAAGATCGTATATAATCTGGTTGACGTGATAGAAGGCAATTGCCGCGTCAAGCAGGCGCTGATCAGGGACAAGCGTTTTGCGGAGCTGTATCTGCTTCCTTCGGCCCAGACCAGGGATAAGTCTTCTGTCTCTCCGGAGCAGATGCAGAAGCTGGTGTCGGAGCTGAAATCAGAATTTGACTATATTCTGCTGGACTGCCCAGCAGGAATCGAGCAGGGTTTCCAGAACGCCATTGCAGGGGCGGACCGGGCGGTGATCGTGACCACACCGGAGGTTTCCGCGATCCGGGACGCGGATCGGATCATCGGTCTTCTGGAGACCAGAGGGATCAAAAAGAATGCCCTGATCATCAACCGGCTGCGGATCGATATGGTGCAGAAGGGCGATATGATGTCTGTGGAGGATGTGACGGAGATTCTGGCGATTCCCCTCATCGGGGTGATCCCGGATGACGAGCAGATCGTGATCGCCACCAACCAGGGGGAACCGATCATCGGCACGGACAGTCTGTCAGGGCATGCCTACGATCATATCTGCAGACGGCTTCTCGGGGAAGAGATCCCGATTCCGGATTTCAGCCGCCCGGACGGACTTTTTTCAAGGATCCGCAGGATGCTGGGAAAAAAGTAAGGGGGCAAAAACATGATGAGTGTACCTTCCGTTCAGATTGCAAAAGACCGGCTTCACGACCTTCTCAATGCGGATCGGCTGAAATGTACGCCGGATATGACAGAAAAGCTGTCTGCGGACATCTACTATGCCCTGTCCAAATATATCGAGGTCAGACGGGAAAACTTTGATCTCAGGATTACACGTTCGGATATACATATCAAATATACAGGAGAGAAAGATTGAAAACCTTTATCCAACATATACTTCATCGGTATCATTTGAAAGATTATAAATTCAGCCTTGTCGCACTGGTGCTTGCGATCTCCGTGATCGGAGTGTTTATCGTCGGCAGCGCGCAGGCGTCCTCACAGGGAAAGCAGGCCATGGGCGTAGCCATGGGCCTGGTAGCTATGGTTGTGATCTCACTGATTGATTATGAGTGGGTGCTCAATAATTTCTACTGGCTCATGTACGCGGCGAATATCATATTGCTGTTCGCCGTTCTCCTGTTCGGGGAAAACATCAATGGTGCCACCCGGTGGCTGAACCTTGGATTTGTCCAGTTCCAGCCTTCCGACCTGACAAAGATCATCACAGTCCTGTTTTATGCGAAGTTTTTGACGAAGTATGAGCATGTAGTCAATAAGATCCGGTTCATCTGTATCGCGGTGGTGCTGATGCTGCCTTCCCTGGCGCTGATCTTTAAGCAGCCCAACCTGTCCAATACCATCTGCCTGGGAATGCTCTTCTGCGTGCTGATGTTCATGGGAGGCTTAAGCTACAAATATATCCGTAATATCCTTGCGGTGTGTGTCCCGCTGGCGGTAATCCTGTTTATCATCGTGATCCAGCCGAATCAGCCACTGATCCATGATTACCAGCAGAACCGGATCCTTGCCTGGCTGGAGCCGGAAAAGTACGAATCCGAAGAAGCCTATCAGCAGCTGAATTCGATCATGGCCATCGGCTCCGGACAATTGACCGGAAAGGGGTATAATAACTCCGCGACCACCTCCGTAAAGAACGGAAAATTCATCTCTGAACCACAGACAGACTTTATTTTTGCAATAATTGGAGAAGAATTAGGATTTGTGGGTTGTTGTGTCGTGATAATTTTGTTATTATTAATAGTAATAGATTGTATTTTGATTGGGATGAAGGCGAAGGACGCAGCGGGGCGCATCATCTGCGCCGGAGTTGCCGCACTGATCGGGATCCAGAGTTTCATCAACATCAGTGTGGCTACCATGTTGTTTCCGAATACGGGGATTTCCCTGCCGTTTATCAGTTATGGCATGACTTCGGTCATATGTTTTTACATGGGAATCGGATTCGTGCTGAATGTCGGGCTTCAGCCGAACAAATATCAGTAGAGGAGAGGGCATATCATGAATATTGGACTGGTTGCACATGACGCGAAGAAAAAATTGATGCAGAATTTTTGTATTGCCTACAGAGGGATCTTAAACAAGCACAATCTGTACGCAACAGAGACAACGGGGATTCTTGTGGAAAGTGTGACAAATCTTAACATCCATAAATACCTGGCGGGACATCTGGGCGGAAAGCAGATGCTGGGCGCGCAGATCGAGCAGAATGACATGGATCTTATGATTTTTTTCCGTGACCCTTTAAGCCCCAGATCACATGAACCGGATGTGAATGATATCGTTCGGCTGTGTGACGAATATAACATACCGATGGCTACAAACATCGCTACGGCAGAGGCTTTGATCCTGGCTCTGGACAGAGGCGATCTGGACTGGAGGGAGCTGTACAGATGAAAGGCGGATATGCATGAGTAGAACTGAACATGATTTCCGGCAGAGACCAGAATCAAACAGAAGAAGGACCGATCGGCAGGAGCCCGGCAGAAGGAACGGAAGCGGCAGAAGACCAGAGGAACAGAGGCCGGCGGAGCGGATGCGGAGAAACCGGGGAGCGCAGCCTGTCAGAAGGAGACGGAAGAGACGCAGAAAACAGGCGGTAAAGGGACTGCTTTTATCGGCGGTACTGCTGACGACACTGCTTGTACTGGGAGCTGCCGGATTTCTGCGCTATCTGAAAGCTGCGGATGCAAAGACGATGTATGCAGCCCTTTATGAGACGGAACACTATAATCAGGATCAGTACCAGGGCGAGCTGTTCGCGTCGGAGCTGTGTGTGGCTGCGGGAGATGTGGTGCTGAATGGATTTAACGGAGACCCGACGCTTCATGCAGCGGGCTTATTTGACGTGAACCAGAAACAGGTTCTCTACGCAGACCGGATTCATGAGGAGCTTTATCCTGCAAGCACGACCAAGCTGATGACGGCCTATCTGGCCTTAAAGCACGGCAATCTGGAGGATGTGGTGACAGTCAGTGAGACGGCGGTATCCTTTGTGGATCCGGAGGCGTCGCTGTGCGGTCTCCAGGTGGGAGACCAGCTTTCTCTGTACGATCTGCTGTGCGGCCTGATTCTGCATTCGGGAAATGACAATGCGGCGGTGATCGCGGAGCATATCGGCGGAAGCCAGGAAGGCTTTGTAGAGATGATGAACCAGGAGGCTCTAAGCCTGGGGGCTACTCATACGCATTTTCAGAATCCCCACGGACTGCATGAGGACGGACATTATACCACTGCCTATGACCTGTACCTGATGTTCAACGCCTGCATCCAGGACGAGCGGTTTATCGATATCATCTCCATGAAATCCTATCATGCCACGCTGACCGGTATGGACGGAAGCATTCGGACCGAGGATTGGCCGGCTTCCAACTATTATTCCGCAGGGCTTGCGGATCCTCCGGCCGGGGTCAACGTGATCGGCGGAAAAACGGGAACCACGGACCAGGCGGGGTCCTGCGTGATATTGTACAATCTGGACAGTACGGGTCGTCCTCTGATCTCGGTTGTCATGGGGGCCGATCATAAGGATCTGCTGTACAGCGACATGTCTCAGATCCTGTCTGCAGGGACCGCGGGGAGCTGAAATGATTGAGGCGGAGAAGAAGTGTTATCCCGCACGAAAAAGCAAAGGGAATGAAATCGGATTATATGAGGGAAGAAAAGCTGCGGCCTGTGCGGAGAATGGTATGTAGCGCGCCCGGCGATTCCGGGGCTGACTGTGCCCCGGACGATCACCGCGCGGATGGGTCAGGAAGATGTACTGTCAGACATGGTATCCATTCTTCCATACAGACTGATCAGATAGAGTCCGCACAGTCCTACGATTGTATAGATAATTCTGGCAAACCAGCTGAGATTTCCAAAAAGGAATGCAACCAGGTCAAATCGAAAGATACCGACCAGGAGCCAGTTTGCCGCACCGATGATGACAAGAGTCAGGGCAGTATTGTCGAACCACTTCATGCTATTTCCTCCTTTTCTCTGAGCTTGCTTTCAGTATTGACAATTTGAAGTAGAAATATACATGCAAAAGTGATATACTTGTTAACGATACTACGTCAGCAAACATAAAAACGGAAAATCGGAGGAGTGGAAGTTGGCAGTCCGAAGGAAGGATCTCGCTAAGATCAGCCAGTATAAAACAAAGCAGGAAATGAATATCGGCATACTGATCTTTACACTGATCTTGTTGTATCTGATCGTTACGGTATTTACGTATGCGACTTCAAAGCGGATCTCCACATATGAAGTCCGCAGGGGAAGTATTGTAAAGGATAATTCCTACAATGGACTGATCCTGAGACAGGAAGTGACCGCTGCTGCGGAATCCGGAGGATACATCAGCTATTTCCGCAATGAGAACAGTAAGGTCAAGACGGGAAGTAATATTTACGCGGTGTCTCCCATGAGATTGGATATAGAAGTTTCCACAGAAACAGAAGAGTTTACTTACGGAACCGAAGTGCAGAAAAATCTGACGCTGAAGACCCAGAATTTTAATGAAAATTTTCATCCGCAGAAGTTTTCATCCGTATATACATTGAAAAATGAACTGACCGGGATTCTGCGGGATGCGTCGAATCAGTCAAAGATGACGCGGTTAGACACCCTGATCTCGCAAAACAGCGGAAATATCCATGTCGGCAAGAGCGCTGCGGACGGGATCTTGGTCCGTACCATTGACGGGTATGAGTCCTTATCCGAGCAGACCTTAAAACCGGAGGACTTTGACAGGACCAGCTATTCGGCCGTACGCCTGGAGGATCAGGCAGAGGTAGGAGCCGGGGATATCGTGTACAAGCTGGTAACCGGGGAAGAATGGTATGTCTATATCCAGCTTGACAAAGCGATGGCGGAAGAACTGGCAGAGACTACCTATATCAAAACTAGGATTGATAAGGACAATGAGACGGTATGGGCGGATTTTTCCATCCTGCAGATTGACGAAAACTATTATGGAAAGCTGTTGTTCGACAATTCCATGATCCGCTATGCAGGGGATCGTTTTTTGAATATTGAGTTGATCACAGAACAGGAAAGCGGTCTGAAAATTCCGAAAAGCGCGGTCATTGAGAAGGAATTCTATGTGGTTCCGGCAGAGTATCTGGCATCCAACAAGAGCGGAACCGCACAGGGGGTCCTGGTACGGAAAAAGAATGACGAGAGTGGGGAACTGGAAGAGGTTTTTCAGGCTGCGGATATTTATTATATGACGGAGAAAGGGGATTTTTACCTGGATCCGGAAGATTTCGGACCGAATACGTTCCTGATGAAAGAAGGTTCTTCCGAGACATTTCTCTTAAAGGATCAGGACACTTTGCAGGGTGTATACAACATTAATCAGGGATACGCGGTGTTCAGGAGGGTTCTGATCCTGTGTGAGAATGCGGATTATTATATTGTAGAAGAGGGAGCCTCCTACAGTCTTTCCAACTATGACCACATTGTTCTGGACGGCAACATGGTGGAGGATTCTGAAGTGGTGTTCCAGTAAGCGTATCAAAAAGGAGAGTTTGAGTGATGATAAGGGATCAGCTGCATGAAGTAGAGACAAGAATACAGGCTGCCTGCGCGCGGGCGGGACGGAAACGGGAGGAAGTGACCCTGATCGCGGTCAGCAAGACGAAGCCGGTGGAAGTCCTTAGGGAAGCCTATGATCTGGGCGTCCGGGTGTTTGGGGAGAATAAGGTTCAAGAGCTGACAGAGAAGTTTGGCGCCCTGCCCACGGATATCCACTGGCATATGATCGGGCATCTGCAGACCAACAAAGTAAAGTATATCGTAGAGAAAGCGGAACTGATCCACTCGGTGGATTCGTTACGGCTTGCCCAGGCGATTGAAAAGGAAGCGGCAAAAAGAGGGCTGACCTCGGATATTCTCGTAGAAGTCAATGTGGCGGAGGAGAAGAGCAAGTTCGGTGTCCGGGTGAATGAGGTCATTTCGTTCATCGAAACGCTTGCGAAATTTCCGCACTTACATGTATGCGGACTCATGACGATCGCCCCTTTTGTGGAAAATCCCGAAGAAAATAGGCCAATTTTTAAAAATTTACATAAATTATCTGTTGACATCGCACACAAAAACATTGATAATGTTAACGTAAATATACTTTCAATGGGGATGACCAATGATTATGAGGTTGCAATTGAAGAAGGAGCAACTATGGTTCGGGTAGGGACCGGAATCTTTGGTGCCAGGGACTATGGGGTCTCTGGCTAGAAAGTAAGGGCAGTAAAAAGTTTGATTGGAGTGTAAACATGAGTATATTTGACAAATTCCTTGACATCATGAAATTGAATGATGACGATGACTACGACGATGATTTCTATGATGACGATGATTTTTACGAGGATGATTACGAAGAGAGGCCCAGGCGTTCCTTTTTCAATAAAAAGACGAACAGCAAAGACAGTTACGATGACTTTGATATGCAGCAGGAGAGCAGCCGGGTACCTGCGCCCAGCAGCAATGTAACTCCAATGCGTCAGCCTTCTTCCCGGAGAAGCGGCGGGAACAATGCGGGGATGGAGGTCTGTGTGGTAAAGCCGATTTCTGTGGATGACTCCCGTGAGATTACGGAGACACTTCTTTCGGGACGTACGGTGATCCTGAATCTGGAGGGGATGGATCTGGAGATCGCGCAGAGGATCATTGATTTTATTTCCGGAGCTACCTTTGCGATCAGCGGGAATCTGCAGAAGATTTCCAATTATATTTTCCTCGTGACCCCGACAAACGTAGACATTACAGGGGATCTTCAGGATCTTCTCAGCGGTTCCATGGAGCAACCGACCGTGCGGGGAAGATATTGATGATGCGGGATGAAGAATTATTGGCAAAACGGTTGACCGAGCTGTCTCGTCAGTCCTTCCACCGCGGGATCATTACATATACGGATTTTCTCAATCTGAATGAACAAAGTATTCTGCATGCACTGCCAAAGAATTCCTTATATACGGAATATACCCTTTTTGGCGGGTATGATTCTGCAGAGCGTCAGATGGCGGCTTTCCTGCCTGAAGATGCTCTTTCTTTGCGTGGCAGGCCTGCCAGGAGCCGGGACGAAAAAGGGGCCGGCAGCCCAGGCGTGGACAAGGTTGTTTTTATGGATAGGATGGCTGTGCTTCGGATCACCCCTCTCCATGAAAAATTTGCGGACGCGCTGACCCACCGGGATTATCTGGGGGCCGTTATGAACCTGGGACTGGAGCGCGGAAAAATGGGGGATATTTTGATTGATGGTCTGGATGCCCTGATCTTCATAGACGCGAAGCTCAGGGACTTTCTCAAAGAAGAGCTGACCCGGGTCCGTCATACGTCTGTTTTGGTGTCTGAGGAGGACTGGGAGGATTTCCGGTATACGCAGAACGTGCAGGAGATCCGGGGGACGGTTTCGTCTCTCAGGCTGGATGCCCTGCTTTCCCTTGCGTTTGCCTCGTCCAGAAGTAAGCTCGCCGGATTGATCGAAACGGGGAAGGTATTTGTGAACGGGAGACTTATGACCTCCAATGGGTATCATATCAAGGAGCAGGACATTATTTCGGTAAGAGGGATGGGGAAGTTTCAGTATGTGGAGCAGCTTTCCGTTACAAAGAAAAACAGGATCTGTGTGCGGATCCATAAATATATTTAAGCAGCAGGGAGGAAAAGGAGAATGGACGGGCAATTTGGAAAAGTAAGAGACTATCTGACGGCAGCCCTCTGCTGTGCCGCGGCAGTGTTGCTGGATCAGGTAACAAAGCACCTGGCGGTGGCGCATTTAAAGCTTCAGAGGGAGATCGTCCTGATTCCCGGGGTGTTTGAGCTTCGCTATCTGGAAAACCGTGGGGCGGCCTTCGGGCTGTTCCAGAACCGGCAGATGTTTTTTGTATGCGCCGCGGTTGTCATATTTCTTCTGATCGGCTTTTTCTATGGAAGGATCCCCGGCGGCCGCAGGTATCTACCCATGCGGATCTGCGGGGTTCTGATCTGCGCGGGCGCTGTAGGTAATCTGATCGATCGGATCCGTTATCAGTATGTGGTGGACTTTTTTTATTTCAGCCTGATCGATTTTCCGATATTTAATGTGGCGGACTGTTATGCGGTGATCGCATGTATTTTGTTTGCCTATCTGATCCTGTTCTTTTATAAAGAGGAGGAATTGGAGTGGTTTGCATTTTTTAAGAGTAAGTAATCTGGTTCTGTTCACGGTGCCCTTGTACGTTGCTGCAAGGCATCCGTTATTTTATGACAGTTCCGGGACTGTGGGTGTGGTGAGGAGAATGGTTGCATTGAATGAGGCAGGAGCAGTGTTTGAATTTATCATGGAAGAGGAAGAGCCGGAGCGGATCGACAAATTATTGTCCTCCGCGCTTCCGGATTTTTCACGTTCCTATCTGCAGAAGCTGGTGAAAGAAGGGGCGGTCCTGGTCAATAAAAAAGAAGTGAAGCCCAATCATAAAGTGAATCCCGGGGATGTTGTAGAGATATCTGTTCCGGAGCCGGAGCTGCCGGACATCTCACCGGAGGACATTCCTCTGGATATTCTGTATGAGGATGAAGAGATTCTGGTTGTGAATAAACCAAAGGGGATGGTGGTCCATCCGGCGCCCGGACATTCCGGCGGTACGCTGGTCAATGCGGTCATGTACCATTGCCAGGGGAAGCTCTCCGGGATCAATGGGGTCACCCGTCCCGGAATCGTACACCGGATCGACCGGGATACCACCGGTTCCCTTGTGATCTGCAAAAGTGACCGGGCGCACCAGGCCCTGGCCGAGCAGCTGAAGGAGCATTCCATTACCCGCAGATACCGAGCGGTTGTGCTGGGAATCATAGCAGGGGAGGGCGGTACGGTAAATGCCCCCATCGGACGCCATCCGACTGACCGGAAAAAGATGAGCAGCAGGTGTAAGAACGGAAAGCCTGCCGTGACCCATTACAGGGTGCTGGAACGCTTTTATAACGACTGCCTGCCTCCGCGTCTAAGATGTGTTTCCGGGGGCTCTAAGGGGGGAAATTCGAAGGGATACACGTATATCGAATGCCAGCTGGAAACCGGGCGCACGCATCAGATCCGGGTGCATCTGTCGGAGATCGGATATCCGATCCTGGGGGATACGGTCTATGGGCCGGCAAAGTGTCCGTTTCCTCTTACTGGGCAGACTCTGCATGCCAGAATATTGGGATTTGTCCATCCGATTTCCGGAGAATATATGGAATTTGACGCGCCCCTTCCGGAGTATTTTGAAGAGCTTCTCAGGAAAATGAGATCTGCCGGACCGATGCCTTTTCTTTCAGGAGATTGTTAAATTTCACAAAAATTTTACAAGGATTCTTGTAAAATATGTTTATATTCGATATAATAAAAGAAAAGACAGTATTTTAGCTGCAAAGGAGAGTGATTGCTTATGAAAACGAACACAATAATAACAATCGGCAGACAATATGGAAGTGCCGGAAGAGAGATTGGCTACAAGATCGCGGATGATCTTGGAATCAAGCTTTATGATAAAGAGATGCTCGCAAGAGCGGCAAAAGAGAGCGGGATCTGCGAGGAGATCTTCGAAAACCATGATGAGAAGCCTACCAACAGCTTTTTGTATTCTCTTGTTATGGATACCTATTCCATGGGCTATACGGGAAATACATACACGGATATGCCCATCAACCATAAGGTATTTCTGGCACAGTTTGATGCCATCAAGAAGATTGCGGATGAAGGACCCTGTATTTTGGTCGGAAGATGTGCGGATTACGCACTGGAGTCTTATGATAATGTTGTCAGTGTTTTCATTCACGCGGACATGGACGCCCGCATACGCCGGATCGCGCGGATCTATGATCTGCCGGATAACAAAGCAAAGGATAAGATCGTTAAAACAGACAAGAAGCGCGCAAGCTATTATAACTATTATACGAATAAACGCTGGTCGGACGCTGTGAGCTACGAATTATGCCTGAACAGCTCCCAGCTTGGAATTGAGGGTACAGCCCATATTATTGAAGAATATATTGTCAGGAAAGAAAGTCTCTCTTCAGAGCAGAGGAGAATTTAATATATAAATAATTTACAAGAGTAATATAAAGATCAGAGCTAAGAATATCAGAAAAAGGATTCGGCAGAAGTCACAATCTGGCCGGATCCTTTTTACTTTATGGCCGGGAAAGCCTGTGGGCATCGCCGCCTGAGATTTTCCTGTAGGTATTACGTTCAGGCCATCCCTGGATATTTCCGCTCAGGATGGCATGGAACATCCGCTCCTTGGCTCCGGGATGCTCTCGATTGAGCTGTTGGACCAGTTCCTTAGCGTACTGGCGTTTGGTATATCCGTCTACCGGACACTTTTTCTTCAAAGCAGGGAGATCGTATTGATGCTGAAAACCGATCACATCCGTCTCATTCAAGAACATCAGGGGACGTATGACGGTCAGGTCCATCCGATCCAGATAGGTCTTTGGGGAAAAGGAATGGAACCTGCCTTCAAAAATGAGGGACAGGAGCATGGTTTCGATGATATCGTCCATATGATGACCGTAAGCCACCTTATTGCAGCCCATTTCCTTCACAGCCTGATTCAGAGCGCCTTTGCGCATTTTCGCGCACAGAGAGCAGGGATTGGATTCCTTACGTACATCAAAGAGGATCTGGTAGATATCCGAAGCAACGACCCTGTATGGAACCTGCATCGTGCCGCATAATTCCCGGATGGGCTCCAAGTCAAAGTCCGGGAAGCCCAGATCCACGGTCACGGCGCTCAGTTCAAAATGCTGCGGATAAAACCGTTTCAGGCCATGGAGGGCATAGAGCAGGGTGAGGCTGTCTTTGCCGCCGGAGATCCCGACCGCAATATGGTCTCCCTCCTGGATCATCGCATATTCATCAATCGCTTTTCTTGTAATGCTTAATAAACGTTGTAGCTGCATATCGGTTAACATCCTTTCATGGCTCCCGAAGCTTTACCGCGCCTGCGGCCTGCCTGCGGCGATTTTCATCAATTGCGGCATAATGCTTCTTTGTGGTATTAACATCCTTGTGCCCGAGTACATCCGCCACCAGATAGATATCCCCGGTTTCCTTGTACAGGGTCGTGCCGTAGGTACTGCGCAGCTTATGAGGCGTAATTTTCTTATTCGGGGTGACCTCCCGGGCATACTTTTTGACCATGTTTTCTACGGCCTGTACGCCGATCCTGCGGCGCTGCGTGGACAAAAACAAGGCATTTTCATGGCCCGGCAGGGGAGTGACAGCCTTTCGGGTCGTATACAGATACATTTTCAGCGCTTCTTCCACTTCCTCACCGAAATATACAACCATCTCGTTGCCGCCTTTTCGGACAACCTTGATCCCGTTATTTTTAAAATCCACATCCTGGATATCCAGGCCTACGCATTCCGAGACACGGATCCCGGTGCCCAGCAGCAGAATAATGATCGCAAAATCCCGGTTTTTCGTCTTTTCATAATATCGTCTGCGCTGGCCGGTGAACTCGCTGCCCCCATGCTCGATATAATCCAGGAGCATGGCCACCTCGTCCGTATCCAAACGGATGATCGCCTTGTCATGGAGCTTCGGCATATCCACAAGCAGGGACGGATTCCTGGAAATGACTTGGCGCTTGAAGAAATAGCCGTAAAAACTCCTCAATGCGGACATTTTGCGGGATAATCCCTTTTCCGCATTGGTGATCTGTTTTTCCTCCGGATTCTTGTAGACCTTCAGATATTCCTGGTATTCCTCAATATCGACCGGTTCGATGCGCTCCAGATCCTGTACCGTAAACTGATCCACGGTATAATTTTTGTAGACCGGGTTATTCTCCATCAAAAAATGGAAAAACACCCGGATGTCATAGGCATAAGAAATCCGGGTCCGTGTGGAAGTCTGCGGTTCCACAGCCCGGAAATAATCCTTTGCAAATGGAGGCAGCGTTTTTAAAATCTCGCGCAAACGCAAGGTATCATCAATATAAAGCTGCTCATGATATGTTTTTGTATTCGTATCAGCCATGAATCAAAACCTCCCCAAAATCAATGAACTTGCCATATTATAGCATGAATCGTCGTATTTGTCTATAGATCTTTTGGAAAAATCGGTATTTGTCGTATAGATCTATTTTGCTGATTCTGTTACTGTCCACATCATAAAAAGAACGTAAATTAAGAAGAAAGCTAATTCGCATATAAAAAACCGTATGCAGTTCTGAATGTACAACCAGAACTGCATACGATCTTTTATAAAAATATAAAGGTGTAATTATGAAAAGATCTGTACGCAAAAATCTTTTCATCAATCAAAAACCCGGTCGCTGATATCAATGGGAACATTCCAAGGAAATGGCCAAGATCACTTATCAGGCGGGTTTTTTGATCCGCGCGGCAGTCATCTTTGTGTACATGTGGGGACATGTACAATGCTGGCTTCACTGCTTCGCGGGAATGAATTTATATCAAATAACGTGGGGACGTATATTGATATCCGGTAGGCTGCTCCTGCATTCCATGGAATGGGGATCCACGCATGAAGGACACATGAAATTACGTAAAGCACCGATCTTCGGTACCGCACAATATATTGTTCTATTAATCAGGGCGGTAAAACAAAAAAACAGCTTCTTTTTTTGGGTGTGTATTATTGTATACAAAATTATGGAGTTATTTTTGCGGCTTTACAGAAAAAGTCAAAAAACACAATTAGCATTGTATACATGTATTCTTCTACAGGCAAAAATAAAAAAACGTAAAATTAATTACGAGAAACAAATGAGTATATAAACAAGTGTTCGCGCCTGCATTATTAAGTATATATCAGGAACGTTTGTTTGTCAATCATTATTTTAAATTTTGCAGATAAAAAATCAAGATGCGTTACTGGTCAGACCCTGACCAGATTCCATTAAATACTGAATAGTAAAAGTGGGAATAGACACATCTTTGCTCATTTTTTTGCAAGGCATATTTAAAAAAATATGCCTTGTTTCTATTGATATCCTCATTGTCATATGTTATAATATATGACAATGAGGTGGGGTTATGGACATTGTAAAATACAAAAACCAGTCCGGCGTGACATATGCTTATGAATCTATTTCCGAATGGGATCCAGTCAAAAAGCAGTCCCGCCCCAAACGTAAGTATC